>JBAPWR010000177.1:0-4557 GCA_049283775.1 Thiobacillus sp. | reverse complement strand
CCCGCAAGGGGCAGGCCGGATTCGTACAGCCGCTCACGCGGCAACGACTCCGCTCTCGCGCCTCCTTGCAGGCCCCGGCCTGCGTCGTCGTTGCTTCGTGGCAGACACTCGATCAGACGCTCCCTCGGGCACGTCCAACTGCGGTTTCTAGGTTGAAAACCTGGTTCGTCTACATCCTGCGCTGCGCCGATGACACCTTGTATACCGGCATCACGA
Organism: Thiobacillus sp.; assembly: GCA_049283775.1. GTDB lineage: Bacteria > Pseudomonadota > Gammaproteobacteria > Burkholderiales > Thiobacillaceae > Thiobacillus. The sequence continues at coordinate 4,341 of JBAPWR010000177.1, read as the reverse complement.
CCGATGTCGCGCGGCGCATCGACGAACACAATGCCGGCAAGGCGCCGGGTGCCCGCTACACCCGCGGGCGCCGGCCGGTGCGACTGGCCTACGCCGAGGAAGCCGTCAGTCGGTCCGCCGCCGCTAGCCGTGAGGCGGCGATCAAGCAGCTCGACCGCAGCTGCAAGCTGGCCTTGTGCCTGTCCTGGGCGGGCGGCGATCAGGGTTGCGCATGAGCCAAGCCGAGCATCCTTCAAGCGGAATCCCGGGCGACAGCGACGAATCGCCGCAGCTCGAGGTGGTGATCGAGATTCCGCGCGGCAGCTTTCTCAAGCGCGGCTCGACCGGCCTCATCGATTTCGTCTCGCCCTTTCCCTGCCCGTTCAACTATGGCTCGGTGCCCGATTACCTCGGCCAGGAGGGCGACCTGCTGGATGCCGTGGTGCTCGGCCCACGCCTGCCGGCGGGTACCCGGATACGCGTCAAGGCACGGGGCGCGGTGATCCTGCGCGACCGTGGCATGGTCGACGACAAGCTGGTTTGCAGCGAGCTGCCTTTGACTTCCAGGCAGCGCCGCTGGGTGCTGCGCTTCTTCGCTTTCTATGCCGCGTGCAAGGGCTTGCTGAATATTGTCCGCCGTCATCCCGGGCGCAATGCCTGCGAGGGCTGGTGCAGTGCCGCCGATGCGCTCGCCCGGGCCGAGCCGCGGCCTGCATCGTGGCAGGGTCCGCGCATCGGGTTTTGAGCGCGGACCGGCTTGCAGTTCGCTCCCGGCCCGACAACAATGAAAACTCGTTCGTGGCTGTCAGGAGGAAAGCGATGTCCAACCACCCGATGCTATTCCGGACCGGTGTGACGGTTGCGCTGGCCTTTGCCTTGGCGGCCTGCGCGTCGAATTCGCCGCCGCCCACGGCCGAGACGCCCTCGCTTGATCAACGTTTGTCCGACATGGAACGCCGCATCGAGATGCTCGAGGCACGCCCCCCGATCGAGCCGCCCTACCGCGACCGGGCGGAGATCGAGGCCCACATCCAGGCACTCGAAGCCGAGCGGGCCGCGCTGCTGACGCGCTACCTGAGCGAACATCCCCTGATCCGCGACATCGACCGCAGGCTGATCATCCTCAACAACCAGTTGAACCTGCTCGAATAGTGCGAGTGCGCCGCATCATGCTGTTGCTGATGCACTGGCTGGGTGGGTCCGTATTCCGATCCTGATTTGGTGCGCTTCGCACGAAAATCATTCGTTGTCCCATCGCGACTGCAAGGTCCGTTGTGGCCAAGCTCCTGAAAACACAGAAGGTTCAGCCGGTTTGTCGGCTGTCATATTCATGGCACATCGGTTGCTTAGACTGTCTATAAGCAAACTCTAATGGACTGACTATGCGCGTGTTGCTCAAGGCTTTTCCGCTTCTGTTGTTGTTTATCATCGGCCTGGCCCAGGCTGCCGAACCGGCGCTGCTGACCCGTTTCGTTCCCGGACGCAGCCTCGAGGAGGTGACGGCAACGCTGAAGCAGGCCATCACCGCGCACAACTTCACCTTCGTGCGCGAGCAGGCGATCGACAGCCGTCTGGTGCCGGTCGACTGGGAGGCGAAATCGGTGCGCATCGTCTACTTCTGCAACTTCAGCATGATGGACGCCGCGCTGCGACGCGATCTGCGCACGGCGCAAATCATGCCCTGCCGCGTCACCCTGATCGAGGGCAGGCAGGGCGTCGAAATGATTGCGGTCAACCCGGCCTGGGTCGGCGAGCAGTGGCATGTGCCCGATCTGCAGCCGCACTGCCTGCGACTCAAGCAGGACTATCTGGCCATTCTCGAGGAGGCTGCATTATGAAGAAATTCGCTCTGGCGCTTGCCCTGGTCGCCGCGTTTGCGCAGGCGGCCGCTTCACCGGTTTCGTCCAGCAAGACGGGAAACATGCAGACGGCGCTCGACGACCTCAGCCTGGCGCTGCTCGACCATGGCTACACGCTGGTCAAGGTGCAGCCGGTCGACCAGGCCCTGGTCAAGCGTGGCTTCGCCGATCCCGGCATTCGCCTGGTTTTCGTCGGCAAGGAGCAGCAGGTCAGGCAGGCGCTCGCCGAAGACCCTGCCCTGCTCAATCTGTTGCCGCTGCGGCTGACCCTGGAAAGCGACGACGGCCAAGTGCGCATCAGCAGCGACGACCTGGCGATATGGCGCGAGAACCTGCCTTCCGCGAGCCCGGTCCTGCAGCAGTGGGAAGACGAGCTCAGCGCGATCCTGTCCGACTACGCCGGCAAGTGATGGCGGATCCGCAGCATGGCCTACACTTCGGCCATGAGCAGCGTGCCGACAGCCTCATCCATCCTGTGGTACTTCGCCGACCCGATGTGTTCGTGGTGCTGGGGGTTTTCGCCGGTGATCGAGACGCTGCGCGAGGCCTATCGTGAGCGCCTGAAAATCGCCCTGATGCTGGGCGGCCTGCGGCCGGGAACGACCGCGCCGATGACCCTGCAGCAGCGTGACGAGATCCTCCACCACTGGCGAGATGTCCAGGCCATGACCGGCCAGGCGTTCAGTTTCGAAGGCGCGCTGCCGCCCGGTTTCGTCTACGATACCGAGCCGGCGAGCCGGGCGGTCGTCACGGTCGGGGCGATCGATCCCGCGGCGACGTTTGCCTATTTCAAATCCGTGCAGCAGGCGTTCTATGCCGAGCAGCGCGATGTCACGCGGCCGGCCGAACTGGCGGCACTGGCTCGGCAACAGGGTGTGGATGCGGACGATTTTCTGGCGCGCTTCGAATCGGACGAGATGAAGCGCAGGACGCAGCAGCATTTTCTGCACACCCGCCAGGCCGGGGTGCGTGGATTTCCTGCCCTGATCGTCAGCGATGCCTCCGGTCCGACCCGGCTCAGCGATGGCTGCCGCCCGCTGCAGGAAGTCAGATCCGCACTGGACGCCTGGCTGGATAGTCGCGGCGCGGAATGACGGGGCTTCAGCGCGGCGCGAGCGTAGCCGCGCGGGGCACCACCAGCCGAACGTAGTCCAGCGCTTCGTAGTTGCGAATCTGCGTCGGGCCGGTGGGCGCGACGTCGATATAGGCGGGGAAATCCTCCGCCGCCAGTCCGCGCCGGCCGGCATAGGTTTCGCAGACATGCACCGGAATCCCGTCGTCGCGACTGAGGCTTTCCGCCAACTGATGGATTGCAGCATTGCTTTCGCGCGCCCCGGATTGCAGCGCGAACATTTCCTGGCCATGGGTCACCAGCGCCATCGGCAGGTCGGGAAAGCGCGCCTTCAATTGCTGCGAAGCCTGCCTGACCCAGGGCAGCGCGACCTCGAGCGCGCGCGGGTCGCGATCGACGATTTCGAACACCACTCCGGGGGGCGCCACGCTGCGCGCCAGCAGTTCGTCCAGGCTCGCGGCAGCTGCATGGACCGTCGCGGTTATGCTCGGGATGAATACCAGCAAAGTCAGCCAGCGCCAGAATAAAGCTCTCATGATGATCGACATTGAAATCCGCTCAGTTGCATCGGGCAATCACGGCAAGGCTTGGTTCCGCGATGCAATTGCGCCATGCCCGCTTGTTGGCGGGCCGCCTCGGGCGTAATCTGCATCGGCGGTGAAGCCTGCCGTTACCCCACCGGCAGGCGAGGTGAACCCCTTATACCAAGGTTGAATCCAGGAGAGAGATAGCATGAAAACACTACGCTTGATGACATTCGCTTCGCTGCTCGTTCTGGCGACATCCGTGCCGGCGCAGGAAGGCCATCAACATCATGGCGGAGCCGCGGCCGAAGCGACACCGCCGGAAGTTGCGGAAATCGCCCCGGGCGGGCATGGCAAGGGCGGTTGTGAGAAGTGCAAGAAAATGGGCGCGGACGACAAGATGTCTCATGGCGGTGGCATGGGTGGCTGCAAGCACATGAAGGGCGGCGACGCAGCCGATACGGCCGCGCTCGAGCGGCGTATCGACGAACTGGAAAAACGTCTCGACCTGATGCAGTTGCTGCTTCAGCGCGAGGCGCGCTGAAGCGTAGCGACTATCAGGTGCTGCTGCCGCGAATCGGGCGTTTCTCGCATTTCGGCTTGGGCTCCGGCGTTGCAGGGGTGGCGCTCAGTGTGATCACCTCCTTCTCGCGCTGCAGCTTGATCTCGACTGTCCTGTCTGCATCGCCTTTGCACACCAGCCAGCGCAGGCGGTCGCCGGAGTAGACCGGCTTGCCGTCGAATTCGAGGATGATGTCTTCGGCCTGGAGGCCCGCGGCTTCCGCGGCGCTGCCGGGCTGAACCTTGACGACCCGTATGCCGTAACCGAGGCCCATCTCGTCGAGCGCGGCATGATCGAGCGCGGTGACCATCACCCCGAGGGTTCTGCCTGCGGGCATCGCGGCGC
>JBAPWR010000176.1:0-2133 GCA_049283775.1 Thiobacillus sp. | reverse complement strand
ATCTTGTGCGGCGCTTCGTTGAATTCATGGCGTTCGGGTTTGAGATCGATGGCGTGGAGGATGGCGGCCTCGAGTTCGGCGTCGGAGCAGCCGCCGCGCAGCAGCGGGCGGAATTCGAATTTCTCGTCCTGCCCGAGGCACATGTAGGCGGTCCCGTCGACGGACACGCGGACGCGGTTGCAGGTCTGGCAGAAATGCTGCGAGATCGGGGTGATGAAGCCGATGTTGAAGCGGCCGTCGGCGCTGCCGAGGTAACGCGCGGGCCCGCCTCCCGGAAAAGCGGTTTCGGTCAGGCCGAAGCGCTGGCGGAGGCGCTCCTTGACCGGCTGCAGGTCGAGGAATTCGACGTTGCGTCCGCTGGTGCCCATCGGCATCGCCTCGATCAGCCGCAGCACGAAGCCGCGCTGCATGCAGAAGGCGACCATCTCGTCGATCTCGTCGTCATTGCTGCCGGCGAGCGCCACCATGTTGAGCTTGATCGGCGCGAAGCCGGCGTCCTGCGCTGCGGCGAGCCCGGCCATGACCTTGGCCAGCACGTCGCGGCCGTTGATCTTTTCCACCCGCGCCTGCTGCAGCGAGTCGAGGCTGACGTTGAGGCGGGTCACGCCGGCCGCCTTCAGCGCCTGTGCGTGGTGTTCGAGCTGGGTGGCGTTGGTGGAGAGCGACAGATCCTCGATGCCGGGCAGGGCGGCGATGCGCGCCGACAGCTCGGCGATGTTGCGCCGCAGCAGCGGCTCGCCGCCGGTCAGGCGGATGCGCTTGACGCCGAGCCGCGCGAACGCACCGATCAGCCGCTCGATCTCGTCGAAATCGAGCCAGTGCCCCGGCTCCTCGAAACCCTTGAAGCCTTCCGGGATGCAGTAGCTGCAGCGCAGGTCGCAGCGGTCGGTGACCGATAGCCGCACGTAGTCGATGCGCCGTCCGTACTGATCCTGAAGCGTGGCTGACATGTTGTGCGGGGCGAATTGCCATAGCAGGGTTATATATGGAAAAATATAACACACTTCAAACGGGCCGCAATCCATGACAGGAATCGAACTCGCGCTGTGGCTGATCCCGGCGTTTTTCGCCGGGGCGCTGCTGTATGCCTCGGTCGGCCACGGCGGTGCCTCGGCCTATCTGGCGATCATGGCGCTGGCCGGGCTGGCGCCTGCCGAAATGCGGCCCATCGCGCTGATGCTCAATGTCGTGGTCGCCACGATCGGCACTTACAAATATGTGCGTGCGGGCTGTTTCGATGCGCGCCTGCTGGGCTGGTTCGCCGTGTTCTCGCTGCCGCTGGCCTATGTCGGCGGCAGCCTGAGCCTGCCCGATGCCTGGTTCAAGCCCGTCGTCGGGGTGGTGCTGCTGTTTGCCGCCTGGCGCATGCTGTCGCCGGCGATGGTGGTGAACGACACTCAGGCCAGGCGCGCGCCGTTCGCAGGCATCGCCATCAGCGGCAGCGCCATGGGATTTCTCTCCGGACTGACCGGCGTCGGCGGCGGCATCTTCCTCAGCCCCTTGGTGCTGCTGCTCGGCTGGGCCAGCACGCGGGTGACCTCCGGAGTCGCCGCAGCCTTCATCCTGCTCAATTCGCTCGCCGGACTGGCGGGCTTTTTCACCCATGGCAGCCTGCCGCAAACCGCGGCGTTGCCTTGGTGGGCGCTCGCGGTGGCGGCGGGCGGCTGGGTCGGTGCGGAAATAGGCAGTCGCCGCATCGCGCCTTCATGGATCCGCAAGCTGCTGGCGCTGGTGCTGGCCATCGCCGGCAGCAAACTCGCACTCATATGAAAGTGTTCGGCATCGCCGGCTACAGCGGAAGCGGCAAGACCACGCTGATCGAACGCGTGCTGCCGCAGCTGATCGCGCGTCGCCTGAAGGTGGCTGTCATCAAGCACACCCACCATGACTTCGACATCGATCGACCCGGCAAGGACAGCTGGCGCGCGCGCGAGGCCGGCGCGGCGGCGGTATTGCTGTCCTCCGATCATCGCAGCGCGCTGCTGACCGAGCATCGCAACAGGCCGCCTGCACTCGATGAGCTGCTGGACCAGCTGCCGCCGTGCGACCTGGTGCTGGTGGAGGGCTACAAGCGCGAGGCGATTCCCAAGCTCGAAGTGCATCGGGCAGAAACAGCCAGGCCCTGGCTGTTTC
>JBAPWR010000175.1:0-3246 GCA_049283775.1 Thiobacillus sp. | reverse complement strand
TAGAAGTTTCATCAGGGTTGCCCCCATGCGGGGATAAAGGGAGAGGGTGAGCACCCAAAGACTGTCCCCCCTCGAGGAAGGATAAGCAGCGACTTGCCCGCTTATGCGTGCCCGGCCGAATCGCCGGCAACTCCGACCGACGCAAGGCCGATGACCCGCTTACTCAGGCCAATGCTTGATATACCGCTTCAGCAGGCTGTTCTCGAAGTTGGCTTCCTTGAGACAGGCGCGGGCGACATCGTGGAAGGAGATGATGCCGAGCAGCTTGCCGCCATCGAGGATGGGCAGATGGCCGATGTGCGACTTGGTCATCACATCGCGGGCGTAGTCGACTGAATCGTCGGCATCGGCAACGACCGGTTCGGTGACCATGATGGAACTGACCTGGGCGTCCTTGAGATCGCAGCCGTGACTCATCATGCCGCGAACGATGTCGCGCTCGGTCACCAGGCCGACCATCTTGCCGTCCTTGAACACCACCAGCGAGCCGACGCCCAGTCCGACCAGTTTGGCGACCGCACTGGACACCAGGTCGTTGGGGTCGATGCTGTGGATCTCGTCGCTTTTAAGGGTGAGGATTTCGCGAATCTGCATGAAGGTCTCCGGAATCTGCTTATTGAATGATGACGCTCGTCACACGGCCGCGCTGACGCTCAGGGTCTGACCAGGGCCGCTTCCACCTCGGCGCGCTTGTCGTCTCCCGACAGGATTTTAATCAGTGTCAGGGCAAAGTCCATGGCCGTGCCCGGGCCGCGCGAGGTGACGACACGGTCGTCCTGAACCACGGCGTCGGCGCGGTAATGCATCCCCGCTGCCGGAGCCGCATCGAGAAACCCGGGATAGCTCGTCGCCGACTTGCCGTCGAGCAAACCAGCCGATGCGAGCACGACCGGCGCGGCGCAAATGGCGGCCGCGTATTTGTCGGCTGCCGCCATCTTTTGGAGCAGGCCGATGATGCGCGGATCATTGCCCAGATGCGTCGCTCCCGGCATGCCGCCCGGCAGCACGACCATGTCGTACTCGTCCTGCAGCGCCACGTCGAGGGTGACGTCGGGAATGAGTTGCACACCGCGGCTGGCCTTGACGATGCCGGGCTTGAGGCCGGCGCTCACCACCTCGATGCCGGCGCGGCGCAACAGATCGATGATCGTGACGGCCTCGAGTTCTTCGCAGCCGTCTGCCAGGGGAACCAGAACCTTGGCCATGATTGCCTCGCGTCAGTCGCGGAAATTCTGGAACTGCAGCGGAAAATCGCTGATGCTCTTGCGCACCAGCGCGATGGTCTCCTGCAGCACGTCGCGCTTGGCGCCGGACACCCGCACGCTGTCGCCCTGGATGCTGGCCTGGACCTTGAGCTTGCTGTCCTTGATGCACTTGACGATTTTCTTCGCCAGGTCGCTCTCGACGCCGGTCTTCACCGTCACGCTGCGCTTGACCATGTTGCCCGAGACCTTCTCGACGCTGCCTACATCCAGGCATTTGACGTCGACGCCGCGCTTGGCGAGTTTTTGCGAAAGGATGTCCTGCACCTGGTCGAGCTGGAATTCCGTATCGGCGTAGACCGTCAGCACGTAGTCGGCCTGGTCGACGCGCGCGTCGGACCCCTTGAAGTCGAAGCGCGTGGAGACTTCCTTGTTGACCTGGTCGACGGCGTTGCGCACTTCCTGCTTGTCGACCTCGGAGACGATGTCAAAACTCGGCATTGCTCAAATTCCTCCGTAAACTCCCACTCCCTTTATCCCCGCATGGGGGCAACCCTGATGAAACTTCTAGCCACTCGACTAGGCCCGCAAGCGGGCAAGTCGCTGGTTATCTCCCACGTGCGGGCGAGGGGGCGAACGCGTCGCTACGCGACATCAAAGCTAAACGACTGCACCGGCAGCCCCGATTCGTCATGGAATTCGGCCGCCGCCATCACCCCCAGCCGCGCCACCGCCTCGGCATCGAGCGAAGGTGCACGATAGGCCGCATACATCGCACCGAGCGCGTAGGGACTGCCGCTGCCGTAGGCATAAAACTTCGAAAACTCCTGCACGGTGCGATGCGCGGCCACGCCGAAAATCCCGCGCGGGTTGGCGATCAGCACATCCATCCGGCTGGACTCGAGTTCGTCTTCCTTGTCCTCGCCCGGCTGCAGGTAGTACTGCTCCTTGAGCGCCGCGTGCATGGTATTCCACACGCGGAAAATCTCCGCCGCCGAATCGAGTCGCGGCGGCTCAGCCAGCCCAGCAAAATAATCCGCCAGAATCAGCTTCATTGTCGCCGAACCGGTGATCGCCACCCAGCTTTCACCGATGCGGATGATCTTCTCGTGGTTCGCGACGTAATGCGCTGACTCCTTGCCGCCGCCCCACTTCGTCAGCGTGTCGGCCGCAATCGCGATGCGGCCATCCTTCTTGACGACGGTGACGGTAGTCATGACCTATTGCGATCAGGCGAAGTGGCAGACGTAATGATACGGCTCGCCGGCGACCTCGATTTCGAAGCTCGAATTGCCCGGCACGCAGAACGACTCGCCGACGCCGTAGGATTTCCACTCGCTCTCGCCGGCCAGCTTGACCCGGCAAGAACCTGCCACGGTTTCCATGGTTTCCGGTGTGCCGGTATTGAAGGTCAGCGTCGACGGCAGGATTACGCCGATCGATTTCCTGCTGCCGTCGGCGAGCGTGATGCTGTGCGAAACGCATTTGCCGTCGAAATAGACGTTGGCCTTCTTGATGACGGCGACGTTGTCGAACTGGGACATGATCATTTTCTCCGGGCGTCGAGTTTGGCTGCGATGCGCATGCGCAGCGCGTTGAGCTTGATGAAGCCGCCTGCGTCCTTCTGGTCGTAGGCACCGGCATCGTCCTCGAAAGTGGCGATGGTCGGATCGAACAGCGAATCGCTCTTCGAATCACGGCCGGCGACGATGACATTGCCCTTGTAGAGCTTCAGGCGCACGCTGCCGTTGACATTTTTCTGGGTGTGGTCAATCAGCGTCTGCAGCGCCACGCGCTCGGGCGCCCACCAGTAGCCGTTGTAGATCAGGCTGGCGTAGCGCGGCATCAGGTCGTCCTTGAGGTGGGCGACTTCGCGGTCGAGGGTGATCGATTCGATCGCCCGATGCGCCTTCAACAGGATGGTGCCGCCGGGCGTCTCGTAGCAGCCGCGCGACTTCATGCCGACGTAGCGGTTCTCCACCAGATCCAGCCGGCCGATGCCGTGCTTGCCGCCGAGTTCGTTGAGCTTCGCCAGCACTTCATG
>JBAPWR010000174.1:0-1510 GCA_049283775.1 Thiobacillus sp. | reverse complement strand
CCACCAAGCTGGCCGAGCGGCTGGACGCCACGACCCTGTTCGAGAATGCCGGCGACAACCCTTTCCTGCCGCGCTTCTACCAGGAGCCGAAGCGCTATGCGCTGCCGACACAGCTGCACTTCCTCTTCGACCGCACGCGCCAACTGGGCGAACTGGTGCAGCGCGACCTGTTCAGCGGCGGTACCGTTGCCGACTTCCTGCTCGACAAGGACATGCTGTTCGCCCGCCTCAATCTCGACGACGACGAATTCGAGCTGTACCAGAAGGTCTACAACGATCTCGCCCCGCAGGCGCCGACTCCGGACCTGGTGATCTACCTGCAGGCGCCGATCGACAGCCTGCTGGAACGCGTCAGGCGCCGCGGGGTGGAGTTCGAGCGCGGCATGTCGGCCGATTACCTGCGCCGCCTGGCGGCCAGCTACAGCGAGTTCTTCCATCGCTACGAGGCCGCGCCCCTGCTGATCGTCAACAGCGAAAACCTCAACTTCGCCGAAAGCGAGAGCGACTTCGAACTGCTGATCGAACGCATGAACAAGATGCGCGGCCCGCGCGAGTTTTTCAGTCGCGCGGTATGAGTCAGCCGGTCACTCTCGCCAGCCTCAGGGCGATGCGCGAACGCGGAGAGAAAATCGCCGTGCTGACCTGCTACGACGCCAGTTTCGCGCGCGTGCTCGATGCCGCCGGCGTCGATGTGCTGCTGGTCGGCGATTCGCTCGGCATGGTGGTGCAGGGCCACGCCTCGACGCTGCCGGTGAAGCTCGCCGAGATGGGTTATCACACCCGCTGCGTCGCGGCCGGAACCAAGCACGCCTTCATCGTCGCGGACCTGCCCTTCGGCAGCTACCAGCCCTCGCCCGAGCGCGCGTTTGCCGCCGCCGCGCGGCTGATGGCGGCCGGCGCGCACATGGTCAAGCTGGAAGGCGGCGCAGTGATGGTCGAGACGGTCGCCTTCCTCACCCGGCGCGGCATACCGGTGTGCGCCCACCTGGGCCTGCTGCCGCAGTCGGTGAACCAGCTCGGCGGCTACAAGGTGCAGGGACGCGAGGAGGCCGCTGCCGCCCAGTTGATCGCCGACGCGCGTGCCCTCGAAGCCGCCGGTGCCGGACTGCTGGTGCTCGAGGCGGTGCCGGCCGAACTCGCCCAACGCACCACCGCGAGCGTGTCGATTCCCACCATCGGCATCGGCGCCGGCGCCGACTGCTCCGGCCAGGTGCTGGTGCTGTACGACATGCTCGGCCTGTATCCGCGCCCGCCGAAATTCTCCAGGAACTTCCTCGCCGGCGCCGACGGCATCGAGGCCGCAGTCCGCGCCTATGTGGCTGCGGTCAAGGACGGCAGCTTTCCTGCTGCCGAGCACGCATTCTGATGCAGGTCGTCCACCGCGTCGCCGAACTGCGCGCCGCGCTCGCCGGTCAGCCCGGCACCGCCTTCGTGCCGACCATGGGCAATCTGCACGCCGGCCACGTCTCGCTGGTCGAACTGGCCAGGCAGCATGGCAATCCCGTGGTCG
>JBAPWR010000173.1:0-2390 GCA_049283775.1 Thiobacillus sp. | reverse complement strand
CCAATGGTCGTGAAGTCAATCTGGAACGCGTGCTCGAACGTGGGCTGTGGACACCGGTCGAGCGCTTCGGCAGCAGCGGCGGCTGGACTGCCGGCGAGGTCGACACCAAAGGCCACTTCGACGTGTTTTTCAACAGCGTCCTGCAAGGTCGGGTGAAGTGGGATCTCATCGGCGAGCACAACCGCATGAACGCCCTCGCCGCCATCGCCGCCGCACGCCACGCCGGCGTCCCCGCAGACGTCGGCGTCGACGCGCTTTCCCGCTTCGAGAACGTCAAGCGGCGCATGGAAATCCGCGGCGCGGTCCACGGCATCACCGTCTACGACGATTTCGCCCACCACCCCACCGCCATCGCCACCACGCTGGAAGGCCTGCGGGCGAGAGTCGGCAAGGCACGCATCCTCGCCGTGCTGGAACCGCGTTCCAACACCATGAAGCTCGGCGTGATGAAAGCCGCCCTGCCCGACAGTCTCGCCGCAGCGGATCAGGTTTACTGCTATGGCGCCAACCTCGGCTGGGATCCCGCCGAAGCGCTCGCCCCGCTAGGGGACAAGGCGCGCGTGTTCGACAATCTCGACAAGCTGGTCAGCCAGCTGGTCAAGGACGCCCGTCCCGGCGACCACGTGCTGATGATGAGCAACGGCGGCTTCGGCGGCATCCACGGCAAATTGCTGGACGCGCTGCATCATCACTATCACGAGGACATCGTGCTGACGCCGATGCATCGCTATGGGGGATATGCGTAAGGGAAGGTGTTGAGGTGGTTGCGGTGCCTTGCCCCAACGACCGTTCGCCCTGAGCTTGTCGAAGGGCTGTCAAAATAGTAGTGGAGTGGTCTGCTTGGCCACTGACCGTTGGCCGGGGGTAGCCCGGCAACTACTCACTTTCTTTTGCTTCGCCAAAAGAAAGTAAGCAAAGAAAACGCGACCCCGGCGGCCCCGAATTCCCGCAAAAACGGCCCAGCCGAACGGGCGGCGAAGAACTCGCCCCGCTTTTGCTGGGTTGATTTAATTTTGTGAGCGGGGCTCAGACACCTTCGCCGCATGATTCCGTCCGCCTGAACCGTTTTTGCGGCGGGGCTGTAGGGGACAAAGTCAAAATCAGGGCAGTGGTCCGCGAACACAGCGGACATCGAAGTGATACGCAGTTGACCCAGAAACCCCATGTGCGTGTGAAGTCGGCCCAATACCCTGAGCCTGGTCTTGACTTTCTCCCCTCTCAGCCCCGCCGGAAATTGAGCCTGACGGGCGGATCAGCGGCAAAGGTGTCTGAGCCCCGCCCACAAAAAGCCAAATTAGAAACATCAAGGCGGGGCGAGTTCTTTGACGCCCGTCCGGCAGGTTCAAGTTGCGGGAATTCGGGGCTGTCGGGGTCGCCTTCTTTTGCTTACTTTTCTTGGCGAGACAAGAAAAGTGAGTAGCCGCCGGGCTACCCCCGGCCAAAGAACATTAGTCCAATCCAACATCCCAACTACAACCAATGCGGCGGATGGCCCCCGCAAGGGGGAGGCCGTGGTTGTAAGCCACTGAAGTGGCAACAGCCACGCACCGGCCTTCGGCCTCATCCACCCTACAAGGCCCACCCACCCGCGGACCTGCGCGCCTCCATCGGTCAATCCTGCTGCCAGATCGGATCAGCTCTCAGCTTGCCCATCAAGTCGACCAGGCAGGCGTCGAGCGTCTTGATGAAGAGCGCCTCGGTTGGCCAGACATAGGTGCGTTCCGTCGCATGACAGGAAAACTGCCTGCTTCGATTGGCCACTGCGCCGGAGGTCGGCGCGAGCCTTACGGTGAGTTGGACATCGGCCACGATGTCCCAGTACAGGGCTGTGGTCTTGGTCGTGATCCAGAACTGATCGATGTCGAGCGACAGCCCATACCCTTCGCCGCTTGCAGTCACGGAATGGCCTGCCGCCCGCAGATCGTCGGCGACCATGTCACGAACGTAGGTCGTAACCGGCTGGAAAAAATACACGTCGCCCATCGACACGCCGAAGGCGGCAAACCGCTCACCGATCCGCCCCTTCTCAGGCCGATTGTCGGTGATCTTCTCCAGCACGTAGGTCCTTCTCTCGGAGGCAGCAGGAATATCCAGATCGCGCTTCAACCAGGCATCGACATGGACTACGAATCCCTTCCCCTTCGCCCGGCCTTGCAATCCGGCAACGATATCTTCGGCAACCGTCGAGAAAATGGTGCGCCATCCACCGATTGTGTAAGCCCCGCCGGCATAGATGCCGCGCTCGTCACGGATCTGCGCCAGCACCTCGCCGCTTGCCGGGTCGACAACGGAACCGTCGACCGCCAGCACGGTTGCACCTGCGCCCGGCATCATCCAGCGCGCAAAGGCATTTCCTGGCTGATAGTTCAGAACCCTGAGATTGATGATGG
>JBAPWR010000172.1:0-2941 GCA_049283775.1 Thiobacillus sp. | reverse complement strand
CGCCTTCGTGCCGACCATGGGTAACCTGCACGCCGGCCACGTCTCGCTGGTCGAACTGGCCAGGCAGCATGGCAATCCCGTGGTCGCGAGCATTTTCGTCAATCCGCTGCAATTCGGTGCGGGTGAGGATTACGAGCGCTATCCGCGCACCCTCGCGGCTGACTGCGCGCAGCTCGAGGCGGCCGGCTGCGACCTGGTATTCGCACCCGATGTCGCCGAACTCTATCCGCAGCCCCAGACCTTCACCGTGCAGCCGCCGGAAGCGCTCGCCAACGACCTGTGTGGCACCTTTCGTCCCGGCCATTTCAGCGGCGTAGCGACGGTGGTACTGAAGCTTTTCAACCTGGTGCAGCCGCGCGTGGCGGTGTTCGGAAAGAAGGATTTCCAGCAGCTGTTCATGATCCGCGCCCTGGTGCAGCAGTTCAACCTGCCGATCGACATCGTCGCCGGCGAAACGCTGCGCGAATCCGACGGCCTGGCGATGAGTTCGCGCAACCGCTACCTCGCGCCGGCGGAGCGCATCCTGGCCGGCCGCCTGCATCAGGAACTGTCCGCCATGATCTCGGCCCTGCAAGCCGGCGAGACCGACTACGCGGCGCTGTGCGGAAACGCCAGCCGGCGCCTGAAGATGGCCGGCTGGCGCGTCGACTATGTCGCCCTGCGCGATGCCGACAGCCTGCAGCCGCCGACCGCCGACAGCCGCCGTCTGGTCGCCTTGGGCGCGGCCTGGCTGGGCCACACCCGGCTGATCGACAACCTTGAAATCGCCTTGGGTAATCGCCCCTGAAGATTTATAATGGTCGTCCTTTTTTTGTGAGGGCACCGTCATGCAAAGAACGATGCTCAAGTCCAAGCTGCACCGGGCGACCGTCACGCATTCCGAGCTGCATTACGAAGGCTCGTGCGCCATCGACGAGACCCTGCTCGAGGCCGCAGACATCCACGAATACGAGCAGATCCAGATCTACAACATCACCAATGGCGAGCGTTTCACCACCTACGCCATTCGTGCTGCACGCGATTCCGGCGTGATCTCGGTCAACGGTGCGGCCGCGCACAAGGCCAATCCGGGTGACCTGATCATCATCGCCACCTACGCCGTCTACAACGAGCTCGAACTGGCGCGCTATGCGCCGGAACTGGTCTACGTCGACGCCGCCAACCGCATCGTCGACACCCGCCAGGAAATCCCGGTCCAGGCGGCGTGAAGACCAGAGGCGGATTCACCGCCAAGGACGCCAAGGACGCGAAGGAGCGCGAAGAAAGCCGCAAGACAAGACTTATCCGCCGATAGAGCGAATCAACGGCAACGAAAGATCAGCTTAGATCCGCGACTGTTCGCGTCGTTCGCGGATCGCGGTTTCCCCTTCGCGTTCCTTCGTGTCCTTGGCGGTAGATACACAAAACAAAAGAGCCGGGGATCACCCGGCTCTTTGCATTTCACCGCGTCCCGAGGACGCTGTCGGCGGCGATTACTGCTTGGCGCCGACGACTTCGACTTCTACACGGCGGTTCGGTGCCAGACAGGCTTTCAGCGCTTCCTTGTCCTGGTTCATGTCGCAGTCGACGACCGGCTTGGTATCACCCATGCCCGCGGTGGTGAACGATGCGGCCTTCACACCCTTGGACTTGAGGTAGCTGGCGATCGACTTGGCACGCGCCAGCGACAGCTTCTGGTTGTAAGCCGGCTTGCCCATCTTGTCGGCGTGGCCGGTGACCTTGATCGAATCGATGGCGCCGAAGGCCTTGATCTTGGCGACCAGGTCATCGAGCTTGGCGCGGCCTTCCGGCGTCAGGTCCTTGACCGAGGATTTGCCGGTCTTGAACAGCGCGTCGCCGCCGAGCGTGAGGGTCGAAGCGACGCCCGACTGCACGGCAAAACCGGCGGGAGCAGCCGGCTGGGCCACGGCAGCGGTCTGGACGGTCGGCATGCCCGGGACCAGGTTGAACGGGAAGCTGGCCGCACCCGGTGCCGCCGCACCCTGGCTGCCGGGCAGGCTGGGCAAGCTCGGAAGGCTGGGAAGGCTCATGCCGCCGGGAATCATGTTCAGCACGTTGCCGTAGGTGCTGGGATCCAGCAGGTTGATCGGCAGTTCGAGCGGCGCACGCGGCTGCAGGGAGACCACCGCCTGGCTGGGGTACATGAAGGTGCCCCAGGTGGAGTTGGCGCCGCCGACCAGCGCCGGATTGACCAGGCCGCCAACCATGCTGCCGTAAAGCTGGGGATTCATCGGCGCGAACATCAGCGACATGCCGCGCGGGTCGGTCGGCATCATCATGAATTTCATGTACAGGTTGGGATCCAGCATCTTCATGCTCGCCTGCATCAGGCGCTGATCCATCGGCAGCATCATCCAGCCCATGAGCTTGCTCGGGTTGGTCATGCTGGTGATCATTTTCGTGTACCACATCGGGTCAAACATCGCGGCGGCCCAGCGACCATAGATCGCCGGGTCCATCACGAACTGGCCGTAGTTGCTGACGGCGGCAGGCTGCAGCATGGTAGTCATCATGTGCAGCCAGTTGCCCGGCTCGAGGCCGGCATCGGCCATCGCCGCCACCATCGCGGGATCGGTCATGGCGTTAAACCAGTGCGCGAACACCTGCGGATCCTTGAAGGCCTGGGAGTTCTTGGTGAAGTCGGCCATCTGCGCGACCCACTGGTCGGCACTGCGGGAGGCGGGCGGGACTTCGGCAGCGGGCGCCATGCCATAGGTGCCCTGGGGAAGGGGCTGGCTGGCGGGGGCTTGAGCGAACAGCGGTGCGCTAACCAGGGTAGCGGCAAGCGCGAGAGCGAGACGTTTGATTTGCATGGAACACTCCATCAGGTCAGAAAAGGGGGCGGGATTTTACGCAACCGCCGGATCTCTCCGGCGCACGGATCTCATAAGAAGGTCTGATCCGTCCCAGCGCAAAATATTAGGAACTGATTATATGACAG
>JBAPWR010000171.1:0-2191 GCA_049283775.1 Thiobacillus sp. | reverse complement strand
GGCCGGCTGTAGAGCATGGTCTTGATGTGGCGGTAGTCGTCCGAACTGCCGCCTTCGATCATGTAGCAGGCGAGGGTGTAGGGGCTGCCGGAAAAACCGATCAGCGGCACGCTGCCGTCGAGTGCATGGCGGATCGAGCGCACCGCGTCCATCACGTAGCCGAGCTTGTCGGTGGGGTCGGGCGCGGTGAGATCGCGAATTTCCCACTCCTCGCGCAGCGGGCGCTCGAAACGCGGCCCTTCGCCGGCGGCGAAATAAAGGCCGAGCCCCATCGCATCGGGCACGGTGAGAATGTCGGAAAACAGGATCGCGGCATCGAGCGGATAGCGCGCCAGCGGCTGCAGCGTCACCTCGGTGGCGAGGTCGGGGGTCTTGCACAGGGTGAGAAAATCGCCGGCGCGGGCGCGGGTGGCGTTGTATTCAGGCAGGTAGCGCCCGGCCTGGCGCATCAGCCAGAGTGGTGTGTAATCGGTGGGCTGGCGCAGCAGCGCACGCAGAAAGGTGTCATTTTTGAGGGTGGACATGAATAGGGGCCGGGACGCAAAGCCAGCATTCTAGCAGGCAGCGCAATCGCGGCCCTGGCTGGGCGCAAGCCTGCTTCAGTGTGGCCTGAACGACCACTCGCCGCGCCCGCTCGGGCACGCCACGACCTTTTGTGCTCGGCCGCGGCCGACCGCGAGCGTGGCATTGCGGCAGCCGTTTCCGGCATCCGTTCCGGGAACGAAGCGGTACTCGCGGCCATCGTGATGCCACAGTACCGGCACGCCGGGCCGGCCGAGCTCCAGAGCATGACCCATGCAGGCACGATCGCGATCGTCGATGCTGTCGCCGATGGCGTGGCCAAGCACGGCACCGAGCACGCCGCCGACCACCATCCCGACCACCCGGTCCTCAGGGCGGGTGACGTGGCTGCCGATCACCGCCCCGGTCACGCCGCCGAGTACCGCGCCGATCTCGTCACGATTGCAGCGCCCGGAGTGGATGCCGTAGTCGTGAACATAGATGGCGCCGCTCTTGCCCTGATGGTGCTTGCCCTTCTTGTAGTAGCCATGCGCAGGGGCGTGGCTGGGCGGGTCGGCTAGCGCCGGGGTGCTGCCGAGCAATATGGCGAGAGCCAGAGAGGCTTGAAGATTCATTGCATGCTCCTTGCGAGGGGTTCGGAAAGGAATCTAACGACCGGAAGCAGTTCGACTGGAGCAGCCGGCGCGCGGCATGCGCGCCATGCCGACTCAGTTGTGCCAGGGCGCACGGTGGCCGGCATAGCGATCCTGCCGGTCGTGCTTTTCCAGTTTGATGTTGCGGCTGGCGATGTCGAGGGCGCGGTCCAGGCGCTGGAACTCACGCGCATCGATCAATCCGTCGGCGGCGAAATGGTGTTCCATTGCGCGGATTTCATGTTGTTCCTGCATCAGCCTGCGGAATTCGAAGCGGGTCAGCTCACCCTGGCGCATTCCAGCCTGGATGCGCTCCATCTGCCGACTCTGACGCGCGTTGATCTGCTGCTCGAACAGCTGGCTCTGCTTGTAGGCTTGAAAGCCATGTGCCGGCCCGTAGCGGTGGTGGTCCCAGCCAGCCTGCGCGCTGCTTGCCGCGAGACCGAGGGCGCCGAATGTCAGCAGGGCGATGAATGTCTTGTTCAGTTTGCTTTTCATGATGTGGCTCCTTTGCAGTTGGGGGATGCCGCTGTCGACTCGTTGCGTCAGCGGGCAACTGCACTTTAGGAGCGGCATGTAAGCAGACTGTGTGGGCGGGGTAACGAGGTGTAACGCTGTGTAACCTCAGGCGCAGCGGAATATCCACGCTGGACAGAACAAGGGCCCCAAACGGGGCCCTTGGCGGGTGCGAGCACGGCTTTAAAGCAGGTCGAGATAGGCGAGGATGCCCTTGGCTGATTCACGGCCTTCCCATACCGCGGTCACGACCAGGTCGGAGCCGCGGACCATGTCGCCACCGGCAAAGATCTTCGGGTTGACGGTCTGGTAGGGATGTTGCTGCCCTTTGGCGATGACCCTCCCGCCTTGGTCGATGGCGATCCGGTGCTGCTCGAACCAGGGCTGCGGATTGGGGCGAAAGCCGAAGGCGACGATTACGCGGTCGGCAGCAACGATTTCCTCCGAGCCGGGGATCACTACCGGGGTGCGGCGGCCGCGCGCGTCCGGCGGGCCGAGTTCGGTGGTCACCAGCTTGACGC
>JBAPWR010000170.1:0-5141 GCA_049283775.1 Thiobacillus sp. | reverse complement strand
GGTGGTGCTGCGGCAGATCCTGACCCAGGTGCAGGCACAGAGCGGCAAGCGCAGCTTCGGTGTGTGCGTCAGCTGTCGCCACAACCAGCGGCTCGGGCCACGCAGCTATTTTTGCGGTCT
Organism: Thiobacillus sp.; assembly: GCA_049283775.1. Classification (GTDB taxonomy): domain Bacteria; phylum Pseudomonadota; class Gammaproteobacteria; order Burkholderiales; family Thiobacillaceae; genus Thiobacillus. The sequence continues at coordinate 5,021 of JBAPWR010000170.1, read as the reverse complement.
GATGCAGGAAAAGCTCAGCAGTCCGGAGGTGCGACGCATCTGTCGCGAACATGCTCCACCCGTATCGACTTCTGCCTGAGCATCCTTCCTGGACTGCTCACGCAAGCACAGGGAGGTGACGTGATGCCTCATGCGCCTAGATGCGCTTGCGCGCACGCGCGATGGACGCGCGCACCTGTGCCGGCGCCGTGCCGCCGCGGTGGTCGCGTGCGGCGAGCGAACCTTCGAGCGTCAGCACGGCGTAGACATCGTCCGTAATGATCGGGCTGAAAGCCTGCAATTCGGCCAGCGGCAACTCGGCCAGATCGCGCCCGGAAGCTTCCGCCGCGCGTACCGCGCGGGCCACGACCTCGTGGGCGTCGCGGAAAGGCACGCCCTTTTTCACCAGGTAATCGGCCAGGTCGGTGGCTGTGGCGAAGCCCTGCATCACCGCGGCGCGCATCGCCTCGGGCTTGACCGTGACGCCGCGCAGCATGTCGGCATAGATGGTCAGGGTGTCGGTCAGCGTGTCGACGGTGTCGAACAGCGGCTCCTTGTCTTCCTGGTTGTCCTTGTTGTAGGCCAGTGGCTGGCCCTTCATCAGGGTCAGCAGCGCGACCAGGTGGCCGTTGACCCGACCGGTCTTGCCGCGCACCAGTTCCGGCACGTCGGGGTTCTTCTTCTGCGGCATGATCGACGAGCCGGTGCAGAAGCGGTCGGCCAGGTCGATGAAGCCGAAACGCGGGCTCATCCACAGGATCAGTTCTTACGACAGGCGCGACAGATGGGTCATCACCAGCGCGGCGGCGGCGCAAAATTCGATGGCGAAGTCGCGGTCGGAGACGGCGTCGAGCGAGTTCTCGCACACTGTTTCGAAGCCGAGTTCACGTGCGACGTATTCACGGTCGATCGGATAGCTGGTGCCGGCCAGTGCGGCGGCGCCGAGCGGCAGACGGTTGACGCGACGACGGCAGTCGGCCATGCGTTCGGCATCGCGCGCCAGCATCTCGAAATAGGCCAGCAGGTGGTGGCCGAAAGTCACCGGCTGCGCCACCTGCAGGTGGGTGAAGCCGGGCATGACGGTGTCGCTGTGCTGTTCGGCCAGATCGACCAGCGAGGCCTGGCAGGCGCGCAGTCCGCCGAGGATGCGGTCGATGGCGTCGCGCAGATACAAGCGGATGTCGGTCGCCACCTGGTCGTTGCGGCTGCGGCCGGTGTGCAGCCGCTTGCCGGCGTCGCCGATTTTCGCGGTGAGCGCGGCCTCGATGTTGAGATGCACGTCTTCCCGGTCCAGCGACCAGCTGAACTGACCGGCGCGAATCTCGGCAAGCAGCTCGGCCATGCCCTGGCGGATGGCTTCGAGGTCGTCCTTGGACAGCACGCCGACGTGGTGCAACATGGCGGCGTGGGCGAGCGAGCCCTGAATATCGAACTCGGCCAGCCGATAATCGAAGGGAATGGAAGCGGTATAGCGCTTGACGGTTTCGGCGACCGGCTCGGAAAAGCGGCCCGACCAGGCGGCAGGCGTTTCAGGAGGTGTGCTCATCGGGCGAGGGCTCAGGACAGACAGGGATGGAAAAGCGAAATCATAACAACCGGCATGTGGAATTGCCGAACTTCTGCCATCTCGGAGTGAATCTGCGCATCGTCCTGACGGTCGAGGCAGCGCTGATTGCCGGGGTGGTGGCACGCGTCGCCGACAGCCGTGCGTTCTACGCCGAGTTCATCGCGCTGTCCGCGCTGGCCCAGCCTGCGCTGCTGCTGAGCTTGCTGGCCCTGTGTGCGGCGGGACGCTGGCTGCGCAGCCTGCCCTATGCCGTGGGTGCCGGCATGACGCTGGCGTTGGGAATGCTGGTTCCGGCATTCACCATTTTGTGGCTGGGTCCCCTGCTGGGAGGACAGCAGGTTTTCTCTCTGATGGCGGCGGCCCTGTTCTCCTTGGTCGTGGGTGCGATCCTGCTTGGCTACTTCAATCTGCGCGCAAGGGCGCTGTCGCCCGCCATTACCGAGGCGCGGTTGCAGGCGTTGCAGGCGCGCATCCGCCCACACTTTCTGTTCAACAGTCTGAATGCGGTGCTGTCGCTGGTGCGCAGCGATCCGCGCCGGGCCGAACGGGCGCTGGAAGACCTGGCGGAACTGTTTCGTGCCCTGATGAGCGACGCGCGCCAGCTGGTGCCGCTGGCGGACGAAGTGCAGTTGACCCGCGCCTACCTCGAACTGGAACAACTGCGCCTGGGCGATCGTCTGCTAGTCGAATGGCATATCGAGAAGATGCCTGCCGATGCGCTGATCCCGCCGCTGCTGATCCAGCCGCTGGTGGAGAACGCCGTCTATCACGGCATCGAGCCGCAGCGCGAGCCGGGCGAGATCAGCCTCAATATCTATCGCAGCGCCGATCGGGTGCACATCGTGGTGAAGAATCCCGTCGCCACCGAGCCCAGCCACCACAAGGGCAATCGCCTCGCCCTGGAGAATATCCGCGAGCGGCTGATGCTGCATTTCGACCTCGATGCCACGCTCAAGTCCGAACCGCTGGGCGCCGTTTATCAGGTACACATCAGCCTGCCGTACACCCGTGAACACACCCAGCCCCCTGCCGCGCGTTCTCATCGTCGATGACGAGGCGCCTGCACGCCGCCGTCTGCGCGAGGTGCTGGACGATTGCGAGGCTGAGCGTCCGGTAGAAATCGTCGGCGAGGCCGACAACGGTCTCGACGCAATGCAGCAGATCGAGAAAACTCGCCCCGACATCGTGCTGCTCGATATCCGCATGCCGTCGATGGACGGTATCGAGTGCGCGCAGCACCTGCAGAAACTCGAGCGTCCCCCCGCGATCATTTTCAGTACGGCCTACGACAGCTACGCCTGCCAGGCATTCGAGCTGAATGCGGTGGACTACCTGCTCAAGCCGGTGCGCGCCGAGCGGCTGGCGCGCGCGCTTGCCAAGGCGCACCCGCTGTCTGCCGATGCGCTGGCCCGGCTGCGCCAGGCCCACCCCAAGACCCGCAGCCATCTCTCGGTGAACGAAAAGGGCCGCATCGTACTGATCCCGGTAGAGGACATTCTCTACCTCAAGGCCGAGCTCAAATACGTCACGGTGAAGACCGCCCCGCGCGAATATCTGATCGAGGATTCGCTGGTTCGCCTGGAAGAGGAACTGGGCGAACGCTTTACGCGGATTCATCGCAACTGCCTGGTGGCGAACGATCGCATCCGCGAAATCGGCAAGCTGCCAGGCGACGATGACGGCCATTTTCTGCGGCTGGAAGGACTGGACGAACGCCTGGCGGTCAGCCGGCGCCAGTACTCGACCTTGCGCGAAAAATTTAAGTCCTGAAAATCAATTGCTTACCTGCGGACTAATCCATAAGTCTAATGGCCATCCAGCCACGACCTTCTTAGCATGCAACTTCTCGCTGCCTGCAGGCCTGAGTGCCTGTTAGCGAGAAGTTCTCCGCGACGAGGGTAGTCTCCTCCGGTTTGCCGGGCTCACCAGAGCCCGGCATTTTTTTGCCCGCTCTCGCTATCATGTCGACCATGACAAGCGAAAAAACCCCCGACCTCCACGAAACCGAACTGGCCAGCGAGACTGTCTTCAAGGGGCGGCTGCTGCACGTGAAACGCGACAGGGTGCGCCTGCCCAATGGTGCGGAATCGTCGCGCGAGTATATTGTCCATCCCGGCGCCGTCGTCATCATTCCGGTCTTTGCCAACGGCGACCTGCTGCTCGAACGCCAGCATCGCTACCCGCTGCATCGCGACTTCATCGAACTGCCGGCGGGCAAGATCGACCCGGGCGAGGACGACCTGACCTGCGCCAGGCGTGAACTCGAAGAGGAAACCGGCTATCGCGCCGCCGAATGGCGCGAGGCCACCACCATTTATCCCTGCATCGGCTATTCGGACGAACGGCTGGCCTTCTACCTGGCGCGCGATCTCACCGAAGGCAATCACGGTCGCGATCACGACGAATTCCTGGAAATCCTGCGGGTACCGTTCGGCGAGGCGATGGACTGGCTGCGCAGCGGCAGGATCTGCGAAACCAAGACCGTGATCGGGCTGTTTTGGCTCGAGAAGATGCTCGACCGCGGCTGGTAGGGCCGGGGTTTACGTGGGCGTGTAGGCCAGGTTCGGCGCCAGCCAGCGCTCCGCTTCCGCCAGCGTCCAGCCCTTGCGGCGGGCATAGTCCTCGACCTGGTCGCGCTCGATCTTGGCTACGGCGAAATACTGGCTGTCGGGGTGCGACAGGTAGAAGCCGGATACCGACGCACCCGGCCACATGGCGAAGTTCTCGGTCAGCCTCACCCCGATTTCCGCGGTGGCGTCGAGCACCGCGAACAGCGGCGCCTTTTCGCTGTGCTCGGGGCAGGCCGGGTAGCCTGGCGCAGGGCGGATGCCCTGGTATTTTTCGGCGATGAGCTCGTCGTTGGTGAGTGCTTCCTCGCTGGCGTAGCCCCAGTATTCCTTGCGCACACGCAGATGCAGGTGCTCGGCGAAAGCTTCGGCCAGGCGGTCGCACAGCGACTTGAAGAGGATCGCCGAGTAGTCGTCGTGCGCGGCCTCGAAGGCCTTGGCGCGCTCGTCCTCGCCGATGCCTGCCGTGACGACGAAGGCGCCGAGGTAGTCCTTGATGCCTGACTCGCGTGGCGCGACGAAGTCGGCGAGGCACAGGTTGGCGCGTCCCTGCGGCTTTTTCATCTGCTGGCGCAGGTTGTGCCAGGTCATCAACACTTTGTCGCGCGACTCGTCGGCATAGACTTCGATGTCGTCGTCGTCGACCGAGTTGGCCGGGAACAGCCCGAACACCGCGCGCGCTTCGACCCAATTTTCCGCAATCATCTTCTTCAGCATCGCCCGGGCGTCCTGGTAGAGCCTGGTCGCCTCGGCGCCGACCACTTCGTCGCTGAGTATCTTGGGGTATTGCCGTGCAGTTCCCACGATGCGAAGAACGGCGCCCAGTCGATGAGTTCGACCAGTTGCGCGAGATCGTAGGCTTTCAGCACGTGGACGCCGGGCTGCCTCGGCACCGGCGGCGTGTAGCC
>JBAPWR010000169.1:0-3302 GCA_049283775.1 Thiobacillus sp. | reverse complement strand
CGGTTGGATTCGCGCCTGTTCGCGTCATTCGCGGATCGAGATTTTCCCTTGGCGTTCCTTCGCGTCCTTCGCGGTAAAAAATGATTCCGAATCAGGCGCATTACAATGCCGCCATGCCGACTGCCGCGATCGCCACCCTGCCTGCCAGCGCCCTGCTTGGACGCCTGCTGCTGCTGCGGGTGCTGATGCTGCTGGGCTGGGCGATCGGCGTGGTGTGGCTGCACTGGGGCATGTCGATCCGCATGCCTTTGCTGCCGATGGTCGCGGTGCTGGGGCTGATGGGGCTGTTCGCGCTGGCGACCGCCTGGCGGATTCGCAAGGGCGGCGAGGCAGGTACGCAGGAGTTGCTCGCGCACCTGCTGACCGATCTCACCGCCTTCGCCGTTCTGGTGTTTTACAGCGGTGGCGCAACCAACCCCTTCGTCTCGCTGATGCTGGTGCCGGTGGTGATCGCCGCGGTCAGCATGCCGCCCATCCATGCCTGGCTGCTGGCCGGCGTTGCCGGCATGTTCTACGCGCTGCTGTTGTTCAACTACCTGCCGCTGGCGATCGCCGACCCGGTCGCCGCCTATGGCATGCACCTCGGCGGCATGTGGGTGAATTTCCTCATCAGCGCCGCCCTCATCGCCTACTTCATCACCCGCCTGCAGGCGAGCCTGCGCGAGCGTGACGCATCACTGACCGAACTGCGCGAGAAGCAGCTGCGTGACGAAGGCATCGTGGCGCTCGGCACCCAGGCTGCGCTGGCCGCGCACGAACTGGCGACGCCGCTGTCGACCATCGCCACCACCGCCCACGAACTGGCGCGCGAGTTCGCCAACGATCCCGACATCGGCGAGGATTGCCGCATGCTGGAACGGCAGGCCGCCAGCTGCAGGCGCATCCTCGACCAACTGGCCGGGCGCGCGCAGGCGGGCGAGCCCGTCGCCGTGCCGCTCGGCGAGTGGCTGGAGAATCTGCTGTCGCGCTGGCAGGTGGTACGCCCCGACGCCCGTGTCACCCTCGACCTGTCACCGGGCGCGGCTGCGCTCATGCCCGCATTGCCCGAATCGCTCGAACAGGCCCTGATGAATCTGCTCAACAATGCCGCCGACGTCTCGCCCGCTGCCGTGGACATTCATGCAGGTGTCGAGGGTGATGAACTGGTCCTCGATATCTGCGACCGTGGCCCCGGCTTCAGCCCGGAACAAAAGAGGCAGGCCGGCCGCACGGCGTTCAGCGGCAAACCGGGCCAGGGCATGGGAGTCGGACTGACACTCACCCATGCCACGGTGGAGAGACTGGGCGGCACAGTGAATTTGATCGAGCGCGAAGGCGGCGGTACGCGGGTCAGCGTGCGCCTGCCGCTCGCGCCGGGAGAGAAAAACAATGGCTGAACATACGCTGCTGATCGTCGAGGACGACCCTGACTTTTCCGAAACCCTGGCGCGTGCCATGCGCAAACGGGATTTCGAAGTGGTGCTGGCAGGCGACCATGATCAGGCGCGTCTGCGTGCCATCGAGCATCGACCGACCCATGCAGTGGTCGACCTCAAGCTGCCGGGCGACTCGGGACTGAAGGTGGTGGAAACGCTCGCCGCCTTGCCCAGCCCGCCGCGCATCGTCGTGCTCACCGGCTATGCCAGCATCGCCACGGCGGTCGAAGCGATCCGTCTCGGCGCCCTGCACTACCTGGCCAAACCGGCCAACGCCGACGAAATCCTCGCTGCGCTGATGCGCGATCAACCCGACGCCGACCTCGAGGTCCAGCCCGAACCCCTGTCGGTCGCGCGCCTGGAATGGGAGCACATCCAGAAGGTCTTGAACGAACACGACGGCAACATCTCGGCGACTGCGCGCGCGCTGAAAATGCACCGCCGCACGCTGCAAAGAAAACTCGACAAGCGTCCGCCCCGGGCCGGCTGAGGCGAGCGGAACTTCGCCCCGCTCGGGCGGGTCTTTCGCACGTCCCCTGATGAGGAAAAACCTGCGATGAACGTGCAATCCCTGCTCGACCAGCTGCTCAGTTCCGGCCAGTCGATGTTGTCCGGAACCCCTGGCAACCCCTCCCAAGCCGCCGCGCCCGGCGTCTCCAAGCACGCCAATTTCGGTACCGGCATGGTCGCCGGAGGGGTACTGGGACTGCTGCTGGGTGACAAAAGAGTGCGCAAATTCGGCGGCAAGGCGCTCGGCTATGGCGGCGCAGCAGCCCTCGGCGCTCTGGCATTCCGTGCCTACAGCAACTGGCAGCAGCAGAAGTCGGCAGGTGGTGCTGCAGCGGTCGCCGCGCCCCAGGCCGCGCAATTCCTGCCGGCTCCGGCGGCTGAAGACCACAGCCGCGCAGTGCTGAAAGCGCTGATCGCCGCCGCCAAATCCGACGGTCATATCGATGCGCGGGAACGCGGGATGATCGAGCAGAAGCTCGCCTCGCTCGCCGACGACCCCGCCCTGCGCAGCTGGATCGACGCCGAGGTATCCCGCCCGCTCGACCCCGCGGATGTGGCCGCCGCAGCCGGCTCGATGGAAGTGGCGAGCGAGATGTATCTGGTGAGCGTGCTCACGGTCGACGCCGAGAGCTTCATGGAACGCGCCTATCTCGACGCGCTGGCGAACAAGCTGAACCTGCCAGCCGACCTCAAGAGCCACCTGGAAAACGAGGCCCGGCAGGCGCTCGCCGCGGCCTGACTCAGTGGCCCGTGCCCCAGTCGACCACACCGAAGTAGGCGGTCGCCAGTACCACGCCGCCGAAGACGATGCGATACCAGGCGAACACCGTGTAGTCGTGGCGGCTGACGAACTTGATCAGGGTGCGCACCGCAAGCAGGGCGCTGGCGAACGACGCGGCACCGCCGATGGCGAACAGCGGGATGTCGCCGGCGTCGAACAGATGCCAGTTCTTGTAGAGATCGTAGGCCGTGGCGGCGAACATGGTGGGGATGGCGAGAAAGAACGAGAACTCCGCGGCCGCCTTGCGGGACAAGCCCAGGAACAGCCCGCCGATGATGGTCGCGCCCGAGCGTGAAGTGCCGGGGATCATCGCCAGTGCCTGCGCGAAGCCCACCGCCAGGGCGCGGCGCCAGTTGAGATCGTCGACCGTCGGGGTGCTGATCACGTGCTTGCGGCGTTCCGCCCACAGGATCAGCAGGCCGCCGATGATCAACGCGGACGCCACCACGATGGGGTTGAACAGATAGTGTTTGATTTCCTTGTAGAACAGGAATCCCAGCACTGCCGCCGGCAGGAAGCCCGCCATCAGGTTGATCGCCAGACGCTGCGAGGTCGGGTCGCTGTGCAGCGTCGTCGCCACGTGGCCGAGCTTGACC
>JBAPWR010000168.1:0-3879 GCA_049283775.1 Thiobacillus sp. | reverse complement strand
GATGATGTCATCATCTACAAACTGGTCAGCGGCGAGCCCATCATCAGCGAGAAGGAACTCAATCGCAGCCCGCTCGGACCCTTCAAGGGTGCAGGCGAGGCTGCGCTGCGCAGCATCTTCTGATCATGCCCCAGCAAACCAAATGACACGGCCCCGAAATGCGGGGCCGTGTCATTGTCAGCCTGTCCCGATCTAGGCTGCTGCTGCCTGCGCGCCTCTGCCGAACACGATCTGGCCGTCGCGCGCATCGACCAGGATGGTGTCCTTGGCGGCGAAATGCCCGGAGAGGATTTCCTTCGCCAGCGGATTCTCGATCTGCGACTGGATCGCCCGCTTCAGCGGCCGCGCGCCGAACACCGGGTCGAAGCCGGCTCCGGCGATCAACGCCAGCGCGGCGTCCGACACCTCCAGTCCCATCTCCATCGCCGCCAGCCGATTGGCGAGGTATTTCAGCTGGATCCGCGCGATCGACTTGATGTGATCCTCGCCCAGGCTGTGGAACACCACCACCTCGTCGATGCGGTTGATGAACTCGGGGCGGAAATAGTTCTTCACCTCGGCCATCACCGCCAGCTTCACCACCTGGTAATCGTCTCCGGCCATCTGCTGGATCATCTGGCTGCCGAGGTTCGAGGTCATGACGATCACGGTGTTCTTGAAGTCGACGGTGCGGCCCTGGCCGTCGGTCAGGCGACCGTCGTCGAGCACCTGCAGCAGCACGTTGAACACGTCGGGGTGGGCCTTCTCCACCTCGTCCATGAGGATCACCGAATAGGGTTTGCGGCGCACCGCTTCGGTCAGATAGCCGCCTTCCTCGTAGCCGACGTAGCCGGGCGGCGCACCGATCAGACGGGCCACCGAATGCTTCTCCATGAATTCGGACATGTCGACGCGAATCAGATGTTCTTCCGAATCGAACAGGAAGTTCGCCAGACCCTTGCACAGCTCGGTCTTGCCGACACCGGTCGGCCCGAGGAAGAGGAAGGACCCGTAGGGCCGGTTAGGATCGGACAGGCCCGAACGCGAGCGGCGGATGGCATCCGACACCAGGCGCACCGCCTCGTCCTGCCCCACCACGCGCTGGTGGATAGCATCTTCCATGTGCAGCAGCTTGTCGCGTTCGCCCTGCATCATTTTCGATACCGGGATCCCGGTGGCGCGCGAAACCACCTCGGCGATTTCCTCGGCGCCGACTTCGGTGCGCAGCAGTTTGAACGCGGGCTTGGCCGCGCCGCCCTCTTCGGCGCGCTTGAGCTGCGCTTCGAGCTGCGGCAGTTTGCCGTACTGGATCTCGGCCACCTTATCGAGCTTGCCCTGGCGCTGCAGCTCGATCATCTCGCCGCGCAGCTTGTCGATTTCTTCCTTGATGTGGGCGCTGCCCTGCACCTGGGCCTTTTCCGCCTTCCAGACTTCCTCGAGGTCGGCGTATTCGCGGCCGAGCTTCTCGATTTCCTCTTCCAGCAATGCAAGCCGCTTCTGCGAGGCCTCGTCCTTTTCCTTCTTCACCGCCTCGCGCTCGATCTTGAGCTGGATGATGCGGCGGTCGAGCTTGTCCATCGACTCCGGCTTGGAGTCGATTTCCATCTTGATCCGCGCGGCGGCCTCGTCGATCAGGTCGATCGCCTTGTCCGGCAGGAAGCGGTCGGTGATGTAACGATGGGAGAGCTCGGCCGCGGCGACGATCGCCGGGTCGGTGATGTCGACGCCGTGGTGAAGCTCGTAGCGCTCCTGCAGGCCGCGCAGGATGGCGATGGTCGATTCGACGCTCGGCTCGTCCACCAGCACTTTCTGGAAGCGGCGCTCGAGCGCGGCGTCCTTCTCGATGTACTTGCGGTATTCGTCGAGCGTGGTGGCGCCGATGCAATGCAGCTCGCCGCGCGCCAGGGCCGGCTTGAGCATGTTGCCGGCGTCGATCGCGCCTTCGGCCTTGCCGGCACCGACCATGGTATGGAGTTCATCGATGAAGACGATGATGCGGCCTTCCTCCAGCGCCACTTCCTTCAGCACCGCCTTGAGCCGTTCCTCGAACTCGCCGCGATACTTGGCGCCGGCCAGGAGGCCTGCCATGTCGAGCACCAGCACCTTCTTGTTTTTCAGCGTCTCGGGAACCTCGCCGTTGACGATGCGCTGTGCCAACCCCTCGACGATGGCGGTCTTGCCGACGCCGGGTTCGCCGATCAGCACCGGATTGTTCTTGCTGCGGCGCTGCAGGATCTGGATCGCGCGGCGAATCTCGTCGTCACGTCCGATCACCGGGTCGAGCTTGCCCTCGCGCGCCCGCTCGGTCAGGTCCAGAGTGTATTTCTTCAACGCCTCGCGCTGACCTTCGGCCTCCTGCGACTGCACCGCCTCGCCGCCGCGCACCGACTGGATCGCCTGCTCCAGCGACGCCTTCTGCGCACCGTGCTGCTTCAGCAGGCGACCGGTCTCGCCCTTGTCGTCGAGCGCCGCCAGCAGGAACAGTTCCGACGCGATATAGGCGTCGCCGCGCTTCATCGCCTCCTTGTCGGTCAGATTCAGGAGGTTGTTGAGGTCGCGTGAAATGCTGACCTCGCCGCCCTGGCCCTCGACCTTGGGCAGGCGGGTCAGCCCCTGGGTCAGCGAGGCCTTGAGCGCCGGCACCTGCACGCCGGCGCGCGACAGGATCGACGACGCGCCGCCGCCCTCCTGGTTGATCAGGGCGAGCAGCAGGTGCTGCGGCTCGATATAGGCGTGATCGCCGCCGACGGCCAGGCTTTGCGCGTCCTGGAGAGCCTGCTGGAACTGGGTGGTGAGCTTGTCAAAACGCATGGGCTTGCCTCGTGCTTAAGGTATATTCGATGTCCCCTAGATAGAGCCCTTTTTGCCGATTTCAACCCGTCATGTCTGAATTGAATCAAGAGCAGGTCCAAAGGGATGTCGCCCGCGCGCTGGAGGAGGATCTGGTCGGGCCTTCGGGGGGGGCTGCACCTCTACCTCAATCCTCCCTCCTTAAGGGAGAGCACCCTGTCGGGCATAAAGGGGCAAACGCTGCGCTAGGCGCGTCCAGGGCGGCGGCGCCCCCTCTCCCCAACCCTCCCCCGCGCGCGGGGGAGGGAGCAAGGGATGCGCTGCGCGCGCCCAGGGCGATTAATGACCTCACTGCCCAACTCATCCCCGAGGCGCAGACTGCCCACGCCCGTGTCATCACCCGAGAAGCCGCGGTGATCGCCGGCCGCCCCTGGTTCGATGCCTGTTATCTCACGCTCGACCCCGGCTGCCGTATCGACTGGAAGGTCGACGAGGGTGACGCTGTCGCCGCCGGCACCGTGCTGGTCGAGATCAGCGGCAAGGCACGTGCATTGCTGAGTGCAGAACGTCCTTCGCTGAATTTCCTGCAGACCCTGTCGGCGGTGGCGACCGCCACCCGCCCCTATGTCGAGGCGGTCGCCGGCACCCGCGCCGCCATCCTCGACACCCGCAAGACCCTGCCGGGCCTGCGCCTGGCGCAGAAATACGCGGTACGCATGGGCGGAGGACAGAACCAGCGTACCGGACTGTACGACGGCATTTTGATCAAGGAAAACCACATCGCCGCGGCAGGCGGAATCGGCCCGGTGATGGCGGCCGCCTTCGCGCTCGATGCCGGCGTGCCGATCTAGATCGAGGTCGAGACGCTGGAGCAGTTGCGCGAGGCCCTGGATGCCGGCGCGACCCTGATCCTGCTCGACAACTTCAGTCTCGACATGCTGCGCCAAGCCGTGGCACTGACCGCAGGCCGGGCCCAGCTCGAGGCCTCGGGCAACATCAGCCTGGAGACGGTGCGCGCGGTGGCCGAAACCGGAGTCGACCGCATTTCCATCGGCGGGCTGACCAAGCACGTCCGCGCCGTCGACCTGTCGATGCGCATCCGGGCCGATG
>JBAPWR010000167.1:0-4405 GCA_049283775.1 Thiobacillus sp. | reverse complement strand
GGGCAGGGTGAAGGCGGAAATTTTCCTCGAGGACGAACGCTCTGTGCGGGTACCGGGTGAACTCGTGTTCGTCGACTCGCAGATCGATCCCACCACCGGGACGCTGCCGATCAAGGTGCGCCTGAGCGACACGCCGCCCACGCTGCTGTCGGGCCAGGGGGTGCGGCTGCGTCTGCTGCTGGGCATGGCGCCGAACGCCCGCGTGATCCCCGAAGCCGCGCTGCAGCACGCCCAACAGGGCACCTATGTCTATGTGGTACGCGACGGCAAGGCCGAGGTGCAGTCGGTCAGGGCGGTACGCAGCCTGGACGGCGAATACATGGTCGAAGGCGAATTGCGTGCCGGGGAACCGGTATTGATCGAGATCCCGCAGCGCCTCAGGGCCGGAAGCAAGGTCAGGCTCGAAGGCGGTGAGCCGGAGGGGAAGGAAGGCAAAGTGCAGCCATGAACCTCTCGCGGATCTTCATCGAACGTCCGGTCGCCACGCTGATGCTGGTGCTGGCGATGGCGCTGTTCGGCGCGCTGGCCTACAAGCAGCTGCCGGTGAACGATCTGCCGCAGGTGGATTTTCCCACCCTGCGCATCACCGCCTCGCTGCCGGGCGCCAATCCGGAGACCATGGCCAGCACCGTGGCGACGCCGCTGGAGCGGCAACTGTCGACCGTGCCGGGAATCGAATCGATGAGTTCGCAGTCGCGGCAGGGTTCGACCAGTATCACCCTGCAATTCGAACTCGCCCGCGACATCGACGCCGCGGCGCAGGACGTGCAGACGGCGATCGCCCAGGCGGCGCGCAACCTGCCGGCCGGCATCGATCCGCCGCAGTTGCGCAAGATCAACCCGGCGGATTCGCCCATCCTCTACCTGGCGCTGTCGGCCGAGCGCCTGCCGCTGACCGAGCTCGACGCGATCGCCGACTCGCGCGTGGCGCAGCGCCTGTCGAGCCTGTCCGGCGTGGCGCAGGTGCTGGTGTTCGGCTCGCAGAAATACGCGCTGCGACTTTATCTCGACCCTGCCAGGCTGCAGCAGCGCGGGCTGACCTTCGCCGACGTAATCGACAAGGTGCAGGCGGCGAACGCCAACCTGCCGTCGGGCACGCTCGACGGCGCCACCCGCGCCTGGACCGTCAAGGCACCGGTGGCGCTCGCCAATGCCGCCGACTTCGGCGACATCGTCGTCGCCTACCACGACGGCGCGGCGATCCGCCTCAGGGATCTGGGACGCGCCGAGGACGGCGTCGAGGATGACAAGCGCAAGACCTGGTACAACGGCACCCGCGCCATCGTGCTGGCGGTGCAGCGCCAGCCGGGGGCGAACACGGTCGAGGTCGCCGATCGCATCCGCGCCATGTTGCCGCAGATCGAGGCGGAGCTGCCCGATGGCGTGCGGCTGCAGGTGCATTCCGACCGCTCGCGCTTCGTCAAGGATTCGCTGCACGAGGTCAACTTCACCCTGATGCTGGCGCTGGTGCTGGTGATCCTCGTCATCTTCGCTTTCCTGCACAACCTGCGCGCCACCCTGATCGCTGCGCTGGTGCTGCCGAGTTCGCTGCTGGGCACCTTCGCCTTAATGTACCTGGCGGGCTACAGCCTCAACAACCTCAGCCTGATGGCGATCACGCTGGCGATCGGCTTCGTCGTCGACGATGCGGTGGTGGTGATCGAGAACATCGCGCGCCATCTGGAAATGGGCAAGACCCGCATGCAGGCCGCGCTCGACGGCGCGCAGGAGATCGGCTTCACGGTGCTGTCGATGACGATCTCGCTCGCCGCCGTGTTCCTGCCCATCCTCTTCATGGGCGACATGATCGGCCGGCTGTTCCAGGAGTTCGCCGTCAGCATCGGCGTCGCCGTGCTGTTGTCCGGCGTGGTGGCGTTGACGCTCACGCCGATGCTGTGCGCGCGCGGCCTCACCCACGAGCCCATCAACAACCCGGTGTCGCGGTTGTTCGACGCCGGCTTCGGCCGCTTCCGCAATTTCTACGGCGAAACCCTGCGCGCATCGATGCGCCATCGGGGCGCAATGTTGCTGTTGTCGGCCGCCGTGCTGGGCGCGATGGTCTGGCTCGCCGGCCAGGTCAAGCAGGGCTTCATCCCGCGCGTCGACTCCGGCATGATCTTCGCCAGCGTGCGCTATCCGGAAGGCATCCCGTTCGAGGACCTGAGCAGGCGCCAGCAGGAACTGGCCGCCATCGTGCAGGCGCACCCGGCGGTCGAGGGCCTGATGTCCTCGGCGGGACAGGCGGGCGGCGGCGTCGCCGGCGGCAACGTCGGGCGCCTGGTGATCCGCCTGAGCCCGCGCGACACCCGTGCCGGCGCCGACGAGATCATCGACGAGTTGCGCGCTGCCACCCGCAAGCTCGCCGGCGTCAACGTCACCCTGCAGAATCCGGCATCGATCAACGTCGGTGCGCTTGCCGCCAGCACCGACTACCAGCTGACGCTGACCTCCGGCGATTTCGAGGCGCTCAAGGCAATATCGGACGAGGTCGAGAAGCGCCTCGACAGCGTGCCGCTGATCGTCGACGTCAGCAGCGACCTGGAGCTGCGCAATCCCGAACTCCGGATCAGCCTCGACCCGCTCGAGGCGGCGCGTCTCGGCGTCACCGCCGAGCAGGTGCAGCAGACCCTCTACGACGCGCTGGGCGGGCGCCGCATCAGCGAGATCTACGGTACCAGCGACCAGTACGACGTCAGCATCAAGGTCTTGCCGGAGGCGCAGCTGAGTCCGGCGGTGATCGGCCAGCTGCCGCTGAAGACGGCGTCGGGGGCGCTCACCCGGCTCGATGCGGTGGCGAAGGTCGAGGCCGGGGTGGGGCCGGTCACGGTGCATCACTACGGCCAGCAGCCGTCGGTCACGCTGTCGTTCAACCTCGCGCCGGGTGCGTCGCTCGACGCCGCGCTGGCCGCCGCGCTCGAGGCCGCACGCGAAGTCGTGCCGGCCGAGGTGGCGCTGCAGTTCACCGGCGCGGCACAGAAATTCCAGGAGTCGACGGTGCAGCTGCCGCTGCTGCTGCTGTTCACCGTGATCGTCATCTACATGGTGCTGGCGGTGCTGTACGAACATCTCGGCCATCCGCTGACCATCCTCACCGCGCTGCCGCTGGCGGGCTTCGGCGCGCTGCTGGTGCTGCTGCTGATGGACGAAGAACTCAACATCTTCAGCTTCGTCGGCATCATCCTGCTGGTCGGCCTGGTGAAGAAGAACGGCATCATGATGATCGACTTCGCGCTGACGCGGCAGCGCGCCGGGTTGAGCGCCGAGGACGCCATCGTCGAAGCCTGCATGGTGCGTCTGCGGCCGATCATGATGACGACCTTCGCCGCCATCTTCGCCACCCTGCCGATCGCCATCGGCTTCGGCGCCGGCGGCGAGGCGCGCCGCCCGCTCGGCATCGCGGTGGTCGGCGGCCTGGTGTTCTCGCAGTTCCTCACGCTCTACATCACCCCCACCTTCTACGTCAGCATGGCGCGGCTCGAAGCCTGGCTGCAGAGGCTGCGCGGGCCGCTGGACGAAGTTCCGGCGCCAAAGTAAGATGCCACCCGTCATTGGGGAGTAGTCGCCCGCGGCAGGACAGCGGGGCGTGCGTCAACAGACTTGGCCATCCGGCCATGGCGCCCGCAGCACCCTGGGGTTCTAGCGGCCCCTTGCCTGGCAAGACCTTTGGCCCGTATGCCCCGGCTGGCCGGCGCGGCATGCGGGTCATTGCGTTGGACCGGCCCGGAGCTTCAATTGGACGCATTCCTCATTTCCACCGGTGTGGTGGCGCTGGCCGAAGTCGGCGACAAGACCCAGCTGCTGGCTTTCCTGCTGGCAGCAAAATTCCGCAAGCCGATTCCCATCATTCTCGGCATCCTGGTAGCCACCCTGCTCAATCATGGCCTGGCCGGCGCGCTCGGCACATGGCTCACCTCGCTGTTCTCGCCCGGGGTCCTGCGCTGGGTGCTGGGACTGTCCTTCATCGCCATGGCGGTGTGGATCCTGATACCCGACGAGATCGACGCGGATGACGACAAGCTGGTGCAGTTCGGCGTTTTCGGCACCACGCTGATTGCGTTCTTCCTTGCCGAGATGGGCGACAAGACCCAGATCGCCACCATTGCGCTGGCGGCGCAGTACGGAAGCTTTCTCTGGGTGGTGGCGGGCACCACGCTCGGCATGATGATCGCCAACGTGCCTGCGGTTTATCTCGGCGAGCGCATCGCCCAGCGCATGCCGGTGCGGCTGGTGCACTGGATTGCCGCAGCGATCTTCGCCATCCTCGGGGTGGCGGTTCTGTTCGGCATCGGCGAGAGCTTCGGTTTCTGAATGGCTGACTAGGGCCTGTTCACGCTATTTTTACGACTGCGGCGAGGTCGATTCGGGATGCAGCACGCGAAGCAGGACGCGCCGCTGTGCGAGCACA
>JBAPWR010000166.1:0-3636 GCA_049283775.1 Thiobacillus sp. | reverse complement strand
GGATAGGTCTCGGTGTCGAGCGTCTCGATGTTGATGTGCAGACGGGCGAAGAAATTCGCGAGGATGTTGACGATGCCGGGCTGGTCGAGCGCGGCGACCTCGACGGTGTAGGGAATCAGCGGCTTGGTCGGGCGACTGCTGCGGGTGCGCTGCTGGATGATCGCCAGGCCAAGTTCCTCGCCGACGGCCGGCAAGCGCGCCTCCAGCTTGGCCAGTGCGTCCCAGTTTCCGGAAACCCTGACCAGGATCGCAAAACGCCCGCCGAGCGCAGCCATGCGCGATTCCTCGATGTTGCAGCCGGCTTCGGTAATGCGGCGGGTAAAGCCTTCCACCAGTCCGATTTTGTCTTCACCGCTGGCGGTGATCACCAGGGATTCGTTGTCGCTTGCCATCAAATCAGCTTCCTGTCCGAGAGTTCTTTTTTCAAATAGGCGTAAAAGATCGGGGCCGCGATCACGCCCTGCACACCGAAGGCGGCTTCCATCGCCAGCATGACGATCAGCAGCTCCCAGGCGCGCGCCTTGATCTGCCCGCCAATGATACGGGCATTCACGAAATATTCGAGCTTGTGGATGACGACCAGGAAGGCCAGCGAAGCCGCCGCCACGTGGAAGGAGTGCGACAGCGAAATGATGACGATGACGGTATTGGAAATGAGGTTGCCTAGCACCGGCAGAAGGCCGACGGCGAAGGTGACCAGGACCATGGTCTTGACGAAAGGAAGCTCCACCCCGAAGGAAGGCAGGATAAGTCCCAGATAGACCCAGGTCAGAAACGCGTTCAGTGCCGAGATCCGCACCTGGGCGAAAACCACACGGCGAAAAGCCTCGCCGAATCGGGTGACGCGCTCGCACATCGCCTGCGCCAGCGGCGCCAGGGTGTGATGCGGAGTGGCTTCGCGCAGGGCGATGAAGCTGCCGATGATGAAGCCGACCAGGACCAGGAGCACGGCGCGACCGGCATCGCCACCCAGCTTGCGCAATTCCTGGGCATGGGTACGCAGCCATTCGACCAGTCCGGCACGGATCACCGACTCATCGCCCTGCGGCAGCCATTGCGCGATCCACAGCGGCAGCAGTTCACGCGAGTTTTCGATGATTTCCGCCATCTTGGTCAAAAGGCCGGTGAGCCGGCCTTCGCTGCGCAAATAGAGCACAGCCCCGGTTGTCAGCCCGCCGAGAACCCCGAGCACGATCAGGATGATGAGCGAGACGACCAGCACCTTGGACCAGGTATGGTCGAGTTTGCCGATGACGAAACGCGGCGCCAGCAAATGCACCAGCTGCGTGACCAGCAGGCCCGCCAGCAGGGCCGGCAGCAACTTCAGGTAAAGCACCAGGGGCAGGCCCGCAGCCATCATTGCCCAGGCTGCGATCTGGAAGCGGTTGGCCGGGGCGATAGGGTCAGTCATGGGCCGACACAGTGCCAACAAAACCGCTGCTGGGCAAGGGTCATCGCCCGGCGATTGCCTCGGTCAGGCGCCAAGCGGGTAGCCCAACGCGGCGCCGGTCTGGGCTGCGGCCTTTTTCACAGCATCGGCCCAGCCCGGCTTGTGGCGATCGGTCGGCGCCGAGATCGACAGCCCGGCGACGAGCTTGCCTTCGGCGTCACGGATTGGCGCACCAATGCACGCCACGCCCAGCTCGGCTTCCTCACGGTCGTAGGCGAGCTGCTCATGGCGAATCACGTCCAGTTCGGCGCGCAGGGCGTCGAGGCTGGTCAGGGTATTCGGTGTATAGGCGGGCAGGCCGGTGCGCTCAGCGTAGCCCATCACACCGCTGGGGTTGTCCTCGGCGAGGAATATCTTGCCGACCGCGGTGACGTGCAGCGGCGCGTGCGCACCGACCACCTGCACCACCTGGATCATGGTCTGGCCGCCGGTGACGCGTTCGACGTAGACCGCCTCGTCGCCGCGGCGGACGATGAGGTTGACGGTCTCGCCGGTCAGCTCAGCCAGTTGCTGCATGGCAGGCATCGCCACCTGTCTTATATTGAGACGAGCACGCAGGCGATTGCCGACTTCCAGCCAGCGCACCCCGAGATCGTATTCGCCGGCGCCGGTTTTCTCGACCAGGCCGTGCGCCATCAGCGCGCCGAGGATGCGATGCGCGCTGGCGGTGTGCAGGCCGGCCTGCTCGGCGAGGCGGCCGAGATTGAGCGGTCCGGGTGAGCGGGCGAGGATGCCGACCAGCGCCATGGCGCGATCGAGAACCTGGATGGAAGAGGCAGCATTTTTCATAAAGTGAAAATTTATCACGCAATGTGAAAATAATCGCGCATATCTGCTTCAATACGAAGCATCGTTTCACATCATGTGAAACATTTTCATATTGTGAAAGGAATAGCCATGAGCGCAGTGATGCAATCCGCCCCCGAGTCCATCCCCGCCTTTTGCGAAGGCATCCAGTATTTCGCCGACAGCTTTCCGGACATCGACCGCCTCGGCGCATCGCCGTTGCTCGGCCCGAACCAGCCTGCACTGCCCGATGCCACCAGCGAAGCCGCGATCTACCAGACCCTGCTCGCCGCCGATGCGCTGCGCTACCTGACCCTGCAGGTCACCGGCAGCAAGTCCTCCGGCCATCCCGGCGGCTTCGCCTCCAGCGCCGACGCGGTCGCTGCGCTGCACCTGCTCGGACATCGCAACATGGTGACCGAGGTCGGCCACCATGCACCCGGCTTCTATTCGGCGATGTTCCTCGACACCTCGCTCCAGGAGATGGGCATCCACACCGTTGCCGACATGCGCGCGCGCTTCCGCGAGCGTCACGGCCTGCTCGGCCACCTGTCAGGCGCCATCCCCGGCCTGCTGGCCCCCGCAGGTCCCTTGGGCCAGGGGCAGCATTTCGCCCTGGCCGGCGCCTACCTGAATCGCGACAAACTGTTCCCGGTCACCATCGGCGACGGCGGTCTCGGCGAACCCTACATCATGAGTGCGTTCCAGCACTTCGCCACCGCCTATCCGGAGATCACCAACTACCTGCCGGTGCTGGTGTGGAACGGCTATTCGCAGGAGCATCACAGCATGGTGTCGCTGTGGGACAACACCCGCATGACTGACTACTGGCGTGCCCACGGCTTCGACGACGTGCACCTGATCGATGCCCGCGACTACGCCGACACCCCCGACGCCCCGGCCTACATCGATTCGACCACCTTCGGCTTCGCCACCCGCATGGCCTTCACCGGCGCCATCCTCAAGGCCGCCGACGCCGCCGCGAAGAGCGCCCTGTCTGGCCGCCGCGCCTGCCTCATCGTCAAGCAGCTGAAGGGCGCGGGCGTGCATGCCACCGGGGCCAAGTCGCACAACCTCTACGCCCACCACACGCTCGACTCCGACGACGTGAAAGGCGGTCTGCAGCGCCGCGCGCTGCCGATCCAGGCCTGGAAGGTGACCCGCGAGAACTTCCGCCATGCCGGCGGCGGCCCGGCCGCGCGCGTGGCGGTGACCGAAAGCGTGCGTGAGCTGCCGAGCCTCGAGGGCCTGTCGCTCAACGAATTCGCCGTCGGTGAAAACCACGTGCCCACCACTGCCTTCGGCCACGTCGTCGGCGAAGTGGGAAAGCGCGACCCGATGTTCGTCGTCACCAACGCCGACGGCAACGAGGCGTCCGCCATGGCCAACATCAACAAGGC
>JBAPWR010000165.1:0-1617 GCA_049283775.1 Thiobacillus sp. | reverse complement strand
GATCCATCCTGGTCGATGCTTCGTTCAGCCCCGTACGCCGTGTCGCCTATTCGGTCGAGAGTGCTCGTGTCGAACAGCGCACCGACCTCGATCGCCTGGTGATCGACATCGAAACCAACGGCGTCGTCGAGCCCGAAGAGGCGGTTCGTACCGCTGCCCGAATTCTGGTTAACCAGTTGTCAGTGTTTGCCGATCTCGAAGGCACGCCTGCAGAATCCGAGGCCGCGCATGCGCCTCAGGTTGACCCGCTGCTGTTGCGGCCAGTCGATGACCTCGAGCTGACCGTGCGTTCCGCGAACTGCCTGAAGGCCGAGAACATCTATTTCATCGGTGACCTGATCCAGCGTTCGGAAACCGAGTTGTTGCGCACTCCCAACCTGGGCCGCAAGTCGCTTAACGAGATCAAGGATGTGCTGGCCTCCAAAGGGCTTTCACTTGGCATGAAGCTGGAAAACTGGCCGCCGGTTGGGCTTGAAAGGGTCTGAATCAAACAGCCGGATTCGGCTGGCTGAGTTTCGATAAATAGTCACAATCCAAAAACAAGTGCGGGGTGCCCTGGCAGGCACCCTAGCCCAAGAATAAGCTTTTAAAAGGAAATTGCCATGCGTCACCGTCAGTCAAACCGCAAACTCAACCGCACCACCAGCCATCGTCTGGCCATGTTCCGCAACATGAGCAACTCGCTGCTGAAGCACGAAGTCATCAAGACCACGCTGCCGAAAGCCAAGGAGCTTCGCCGCTTCGTCGAGCCGCTGATCACTCTCGGCAAGGAACCTACCCTGGCCAACCACCGCCTGGCATTCGACCGCCTGCGTGACCGCGAAATGGTGGTCAAGCTGTTCGGTGAACTGGGCCCGCGCTACAAGACCCGTCCGGGTGGCTATCTGCGTATCCTGAAGTACGGTTTCCGTGTTGGCGACAATGCGCCGATGGCACTGGTCGAGCTGGTTGATCGCCCGGAAAGCGACGCAGCCCCGGTCGAAGCAGAGTAAGCTCGCAAATTGCGAACAAAGAAAGCCGGTAGCCCCGGCTTTTTTTGTGCCTGAAATTTCCGCATAACTTCCGCGGAAGTGCAGAATATGCGGCAGATGTAGAACCAGGGGAAAGGCTTTGATTGTTTTGTTCACTGACTACGGGACGAACGATCCCTATGTCGGCCAGCTCAAGGCACGGCTTGCCGAAGCGGCGCCATCCCAGCTGATCATCGACCTTTTGCATGCCGTTCCGGATTTCAATCCCCATGCTGGCGCACACCTGCTGGCTGCCTTTGCGCCGGGATTTGTGCCCGGCAGTGTATTTCTGGCAGTGGTTGATCCTGGGGTAGGCACCTTGCGGGACGCGGCCGTCCTGCTGGCGGATGGGCGCTGGTTCGTGGGGCCGGACAATGGGCTTCTGTCGGTGATTGCGGCGCGCGCCAGGGATGTGAAATGTTGGCGTATCACCTGGAAGCCCGACGATTTGTCGAATACCTTTCATGGCCGAGATCTGTTTGCGGTCGTCGCTGCCGAGATCGCGCGCGGTGATTTTCCGCACCACAAGCTGGTGGAAATCGATGCCCTGAGCGTGATGTTCGACGCCGGCGATCTGGCACGGATAATTTATCTGGACCATTTTGGC
>JBAPWR010000164.1:0-1938 GCA_049283775.1 Thiobacillus sp. | reverse complement strand
CCCTCGCGCTGATGGGACTTGGGCTCCTCGGCTTGGCAGCAAGGCGCCGCCGTTCTGCTTGAATTCCCGCACCATTGCATTTCAAGGCGGCGCCACTCGGCGCCGTTTCCTATTCCACAGCAATCTGAGGTTGGCTCGCTTCATACGGCCGAAAGCCAAAAAAAGCGCCCCGAAGGGCGCCTGGAGCCTGCAGAGGCTTGCTGCTGTAAGGCTTATCGGTAGACGGCCACGGACTTGCTGCTGGAGTTGCCCGCGGCATCCCAGGCGCGCACCGTGATGCTATGCGAACCCCTGGCCACCTTGCGGGTGTTCCATCTGTAGCTGATCGAGCTGTCGGTTGTGGTAGCGACTTCCCTGCCGTCGACGGTGAGGCTGAGTTTGGCAATCTTGTTGTCGTCGGTCGCCGAAGCCGAGATGGTCTGCTTGGGAACCGACACGGTACCGGTGCTGGAGGGACTGAGGCTGGTGATGACCGGGGGGGTGGTGTCGTTGCCGAGGGTCACCGAGACAGTCGACGAAGCGCCTGTGTTGCCGGCGGCGTCGTAGGCCTTGGCCATCAGGCTGTAGGAGCCGTCGGCGTAGCCGGCGGTATCCCACGAGAAGGCGAACGGACTGGTGTCGTCGCTGGCGATCAGCTTGCCATTGAGATAGAGCTCGGCACGGGCGACGCCGACGTTGTCGGAATAGTTGACATCGACGGCGACGACCCCGGTGACCTTGCCGGCGGTCGGCGAGGCGATACTGATGGTCGGCGCCTGGGTATCGGTGACAGGAGTCGTGATCGAAGCGGACTTGGCGGCAGCCACTGCCTTGGCCGCATCGATCCGGCCAAAGCCGAAGTACTGGTCGAAACCGGCGCTACCGAGGTCGAGTGCCGTGGACTTGATGAACTTGTCGACATCGGCGGGGGTAAGCTTGCTGTTCGCCGACATCATCAGTGCCACGGTCGCGGCAGTGATGGGACTGGAGAAAGAGGTCCCCGAGACGTTTGCGTAGCCGCCGCCGTTGGTCGTCGAGTAGACGCTGACGCCGGGGGCGGCAAGGTCGACCGCGTCGCCGAAGTTCGAGAAACTGGCCTTCGCGTCGTTGCTGTCGGTCGCGGCCACGTTCAGCATGGAATCGTCGGCAGCGTAGGTTTGCAGGGTGTCGTTGTTGCCTGCGGACACCACCACGACGCCGCCTTTGCTGCGCATGTAGTTGGCGGCCGATTGCACGGTTGAATAGTTTGCGACCGCGTAGCTGACGTTGGCCACTTTGGCGCCGTTGTCCGCCGCCCAGTTGATGCCCTGGGCAATGGTGCTGATGCTGGCCATGCCGTCCGTGCCCGAGATCCGCACCGGCATGATCTTCGCGCCCCAGGCCACGCCCGCACTGCCTGCGCCATTGTTGCCGACCATCGCCGCCGTGCCAGCGACCTTGGTTCCATGGCCAAAGACGTCGCTGGTGTTGCTGTTGTTGTCGTACATGTTCCAGCCCGGAACCATGTTGGCGGCCAGGTCCGGGTGGTTGCCGTCCACACCGGTGTCGAGGATGGCGATGGTTACGCCGCTGCCGTTGGCGCTGTCCCAGGCAGCCGGTGCCTGGATCTTCGGCAGCGCCCAGCTGCTCGAATAGCTGGGATCGCTGACAATGGCGGCGGGCTTCAGCACATAATCCAGCTCGACGTATTTCAGCCGCTTGTCCTTCTTCATCGCCTGCAGCACCTGCATCTCATCTGCGTCGGCGGGCAGTTCGAGGACGTAGGTGTTGGTGCGCTGGAAGCGGCCCTTCGATTTGGCGTTGCGCGACTTCAGTATCTTGGCGAACTCCTTTTCCGACAGGCCCGCTCGCGGCGCCACAAGCAGGCGGCCCTTTGCATAGCCGACGACTCCGTCACCGGCGGCGGGAATTTCACTGACCGGGGAAGGTTTTTTTGTCGGTGCGGCATCGCTGAGGCCG
>JBAPWR010000163.1:0-3443 GCA_049283775.1 Thiobacillus sp. | reverse complement strand
TTCTGCGATCAGCTTGCGCTGGCTTCGGCGCTGCCCTTGTCGCCCTTGTTGTCTTCGGCGTTGACGGCGATCTTGTCGCCGGCCTTCATGCCCTTGACCTTGAAGGAGAGGTAGGGGTCCTTGGAGACGCCGCCACCCCATTGTCCATCGAGAACCGTCTTGCCGTTGACTGCGACGGTGACGTTCTTGATGAAGTGGGCCGGGACCAGCTGGCCGGTCTTGGCGTCCTTGCGCAGACCGTTTTCAGAGGGGTGGGTCATCAGAATCTTGATTTCGCCGTTGCCGGCGCGAACACGCATTGCGATTGCCATATTGGGTTTCCTTTCCTGTTGGTTGCTCAGCCGCCGCAGCCGCCGACCGTGACCTTGACTTCCTTGGCGGCGGTATAGAACTTGCCGCCGGCCTTGACGACCGCGCGCACATTCGCGGTCTGGCCCATTTTCATGCGGGTCGACAGCGAGCCGTCGAAGTCGGTCAGGTTGTAGATGGCGATCAGCGGATTGGCGTTCTTTTCACCGAGGATGGCGATCGATTCGACATTGGGCAATGTCGTGACGACCTCGACCGGAACAACCGCGCCGTTTTCTGCGATATCAGGGGCCTTTACCTGCACGTCGTTCGACGCGGCAGCGCCGCTCGCGCCAATCGCTGCCAGGGCGTCGGCCGGCTTGGTTGCGGCAAAGCCGGCATCGTTCCAGGCGGCTAGCGCCTGACCCGGCTTCAGCAGGCCGGCGGCGATCGCCGTGCCGATGAGCCCGGCCGATCCGGCGGCTTTCAGTACGTGTCTGCGAATGGAATTCATCGTGCACCTTCTCCTCTTTGGTTGAAAAATTCTCGAAGCGGCAGAGCTTGCATCCCTCCCGCTGACCGGATCCGCGGGTGGCGGGCATTACGATCAGGTGGGCGGTTGCAGCGAATATTAGCCAAGCTTTCTCATGGCGTGCCAGTTTCCTCAAAACATAAAAAATGCCGGCGGGCAGACCCCGCCGGTTTCCTGGCTGAGGAGGACAACAGGAAAGTAGTGAACCAGCTTGCGAGACTCAACGCCGGGCCACCTTGCCAAAACCAGCCGCCGCGGCCTTCAGCTCGTCCGCGCTGTAGTCGCGGGTCAGTTCCTTCATCACCACCGTCGGGATGGTGATCGCGCCTTCTCCCAGCAGCTTGTCGGCGACGTCCTGGCCGTAGGACTGGTAGTTGAGTTTGGCGTGGACCTTGAACCCCTTGGCGCCGTCCGGCAGTCGGAAGGCGTAGCTGCCGTAGCGGAAGCCTTTCGGCGGGATGGTGTTGATGTGGTCGAAGTTGGCGATTTCCCAGGGATTGATGGTCGGCTTGCCGTCCTTGTCGACCGAGCGGTTGGTGAACATCACCGCATCCGCAGGGACGCGGTTGTCCTTGGCGACCCCGGAGCCAAGGAGCTCGTTGCCTTGGTCGTCGGTGATGCGGACCTCCAGCCAAAGCTGGCGGATGAAGGTCAGGCTGGTGGGCAGGTGATGGCCGGCGCGGACGTTGCTGACCTTGACTCTGAGCTGGTTGGCGCCGCCCTTGCCCGGGACGATCTCGAAGTCGAGTTCGGCCGCGCTTTGCAGGCGCTTGATCGCTTCCGCCTTGTTGGCGGCCGCGCCTTCCACACCGAGCGCCTCGGCGATGACGGTGTTGCCGCCGACGAAGCCGTGGTCGTGCACGACCTCGCGCTCGACCTTTGCCCCCCTGCCAGCTTTGCCGCCGAGGCCGTGGTTGGCCAGCTCCTTGACCGGTTTCATTTCGTCGGCGACGCGGATGGCGATGTCGACCGGCACCATGTGGCAGTCCTGGCACTGCACGCCGCTCTGGGCGTAGGGCGAGGCCTTCCATTCGTCGTAGGTGTGTTCGACCGGGAAGCGATTGTCGGGATGGAAGATGTTGTGGCAGTTGCCGCAGAAAGCCGACTTGCCGTGCAGTTCGGAATATTCGCTGCCATGGAAGGGCGACGTCGAGTCCTTCAGGGTGGCGCGCTTGACGCGGCCGGGGGCCATGACGAAGGACGCGTTGCCGGGGTCGCCGGTGGCCGTATGCACGGCGTTGCTGCCGGTGATGGTGTGGCAGACGTCGCAGGTCACGCCCTTGGCCGCCATCTCGGGCGCGGTGAAGCCGCCGTGCTTGCCAAGCGACGGATCGAACTCGACCGTGCCGGTGGCGATGCCGATCGGCGTGTGGCAGCCGCCGCAGTGGTTCAGCGTCTTGCCGTCGGTGGCCTTGTGGCCGATCGCCCATTCCGCCTGGAACACCGGGTCGTTGAAGGAATTGGCGTGCATCGAACTCTTCCAGCCCTCGTACTGCCGCTCATGGCAGCCGGCGCAGATCTCCGGATCCTGCCAGTTTTCCGGAACGGGCTTCTCGCCTTCCTTCATCTGCACCTGGATGTAGGACGGGAAAAAGGGGAAGGTCATCTCGCCTTCGGCGATGGACAGTCGGCTCGTCGCCAGCACGGCAGCGATACCGGACACCACAAAAACCAGGAACAGCGCCAGACGATGGTGCAGGGACCAGTGCCATGCTTGTTTCATGTTCCACTCCTCCGATGGGTGGCCGGTTTTCGGTCAGGCCTTTTTCGGATAGAGCAGCCTTCGTGCCAGGTCTGGCGCGTTGCAAGTATCTGTTTTATATGATGCCCGGTTTGTGCGGGCGGCGCCTGGCAGTCTGACTGGCAGTGACAGTGGCAGAGGGTGGCAGACAGAATGGCGGGGTCAGGCCGCGAACTCCATTTCCTTCAGCCGGCGGTACAGGGTGCGCTCGCTGATCCTCAGCGCCTTGGCGGTGAGGCGGCGGTTGCCGCCGAAGTGGTCGAGGGTGTGGCGGATCAGCTCGACACTCAGCGGCTGGGTGCCGGCGCTGCAGGCGTGCGCAGCGAAATCGTGGTCGAGCGCGCGGACGCCGCTGTCCCGGGTCGGGCTGTGATGGCGTACCTCGTCCGGCAGGTGCTCGGGCTGGATCAGTCCGCCGCGCGCCAGCAGGGCGCCACGCTCGAGCAGGTTTTTCAGCTCGCGCATGTTGCCGGGGAAGTCGTAGCGCATCAGCACGTCGAGGGCGGCCGGACTGATGCTGGCCGTGTGCTTGCCCATGACCTTGCGCGACAGGAAGTGGCGCACCAGTTCCGGGATGTCCTCCCGACGGTGCCTGAGCGGCGGCAGTTCGACCTGCATGCAGTTGATGCGGTAGTAGAGATCGGCGCGAAACTGGCCCTTGTCGACCATGTCCTTGAGGTCGCGGTTGGTCGCGGCGATCAAGCGGAAGTCGGCCCTGATTTCGTTGGTGCCGCCGAGCCGCCTGAAGGTGCCCGTCTCCAGCACACGCAGGAACCTGGCCTGGATCGGCAGCGTCATTTCGCTGATTTCGTCGAGGAACAGGGTGCCCCTGTCGGCCAGTTCGACCAGGCCCTTTTTCTTGCCGACGCAGCCGGTATAGGC
>JBAPWR010000162.1:0-3151 GCA_049283775.1 Thiobacillus sp. | reverse complement strand
GGGTGAAAACTCTCCCTTCACCCTTCACCCTTCACCCTTCACCCTTCACCCTTCACCCTTTACCCTTCACCCGAGATGCCCAAGGACTTTCCCCGCGCCAGACGCATCGCAGACCAGATCCAGCGTGAACTTCCGGAGTTGATCCGCCAGGAAGTGAAGGATCCGCGTGTCGGCATGCTGACCATCACCGAGGTGGAAGTCAGCCGCGACATGGAACATGCCAAGGTGTTCTTTACCACCCTCGGCGGCACCGTCGAGCATGATGCCTGCCTGCAGGGCTTGCAGCGTGCCAGCGGCTTCCTTCGCTCCCTGCTGTCCCAGCGCATGCAATTGCGCGTGGTACCTAAGCTCAGCTTTGTGTACGACACCTCGGTCGAGCGCGGCCTGCAACTCGACCGCCTGATCGAGACTGCCATCGCCGAGGACGCCAAGCACCCGAAGGACTCGTGAATCCGCAGTGCCCGCCTCACCCCTTCCCCAATCCTGACGCGGAGAAAAGGGGGATGAAGCAGGTGCGCATACCGGTTCATGGCGTGCTGCTGCTGAACAAGCCGGTCGGCATCAGTTCCAATGCCGCGCTGCAAAAAGCCAAGTGGCTGCTCAACGCCAAAAAGGCCGGCCATACCGGCACGCTCGATCCCTTTGCCGACGGCCTCTTGCCGCTCTGCTTCGGCGAGGCCACCAAGTTTTCAGCCTATCTGCTCGATGCCGACAAGACCTATCGCGCCGTGATGCAGCTGGGTGTGGTCACCACGACCGGCGATCCCGAGGGCGAGGTGCTGGCGACACGATCCGTCGCCGTCAGCCGCAGTGAATTCGAGGCCGTGTTGCCACGCTTCCGCGGCGAGATCGAGCAGACCCCGCCCATGCATTCAGCGCTCAAGCACCAGGGCCGCCCGCTCTACGAATATGCCCGCGCCGGCATCGAGATCGACCGCCCGCCTCGCCGCGTCACGATACACCGGCTGGACGTCGTCGAATGGTCACCGCCACGCGTGGTCATCGATGTGCAGTGCAGTGCCGGCACCTATATCCGTACGCTGGCTGAGGACATCGGCGCCGCGCTCGGCTGCGGCGCTCACCTGACGGCACTGACCCGTCTGGCCTCGGGTGGCTTCAGCCTGGCTGACGCCTGCACGCTGGACGAACTTGAAACCCTCCCCGCCACGCAGCGCGGAACCCGGCTGTTGCCGGTCGACAGCCTGGTCGCGCACCTGCCCGCTGTCAGCCTCGACGAGGCAGGCATCACCGCGCTTTGTCAGGGACGTCACCCGGAGCTGCGGGGAGCGCCCGCCGGCCTGGTACGCGTTTACGACATGAGCCAGCGTTTTGTTGGCCTGGCAAACTCGGATACGCACCAGCTCATTCCCCAGCGCCTTGTCGCGACGAACGTGGCTGCCTCCTGATCCGATAAAAACGAAAAAGCCGCAAGCGGTCTGATCCGCTCGCGGCTTTTTTCATGTCCGGCGAATGTCAGCCGAAACGTCCGGTGATGTAATCCTCGGTCTGTTTCTTGCCGGGCACCATGAACAGGGTACTGGTTTCGTTGAACTCGATCAGTTCACCCAGATACATGAACGCCGTAAAGTCGGAAATCCGCGCCGCCTGCTGCATGTTGTGGGTGACGATGGCGATGGTGTATTCGTTTTTCAGCTCGTTGATCAACTCTTCAATTTTGGCCGTGGAGATCGGATCGAGTGCAGAGGTCGGCTCGTCCAGCAAGACGACTTCCGGCTTGACCGCCACCGCCCGCGCGATACACAGACGCTGCTGCTGGCCACCGGAAAGCGACAGCCCGCTCTGCTGCAGCTTGTCCTTCACCTCGCCCCACAGCGCCGCCTTGTTGAGCGCCCATTCCACCCGGTCGTCCATTGCACTCTTCGACATGCGCTCGTAAAGCCGCACACCGAAAGCGATGTTTTCATAGATTGTCATCGGGAAGGGGGTCGGCTTCTGGAAAACCATGCCGATCTTGGCGCGTACCAGGTTGACGTCCTGCTTCCTGTCGAGCAGGTTCTTGCCATGGAACAGGATCTGGCCTTCGGCCCGCTGGCCCGGATAGAGGTCATACATGCGGTTGAAGGTGCGCAACAAGGTCGACTTGCCGCACCCGGACGGGCCGATGAAAGCCGTCACCTTCTTGCTGGCGATGTCCATGTTGACGTTGGACAGGCCCTTGAACTCGCCATAGTAGAAATCCAGTTTACGGACTTGCAGGGCGGCTTTTTCGTCGTCAGGCACGGCTAGATCGGGCATTGGACAGCTCCGGGGAAATTAACGTTTGTCTTTGTTGCGGAACACGACGCGTACGCCGATGTTCACCGCCAGCACCAGCAAGGCAATCAGTAAAGCACCGCCCCATGCCAGATTGATCCAGTTCTCATACGGGCTGAGCGCGAACTGGTAAATCACCACCGGCAGGTTGCCCATGGGCTCCGACATGTCGGTGCTGAAAAACTGGTTGTTGAGCGCGGTGAACAGCAGCGGCGCGGTCTCACCGGTAATCCGCGCCATCGCCAGCAGGACACCGGTCACCACTCCGGACCTGACCGCCCGCAAGGTGACCTTGAGCGACACCTGCCAGCGCGGCGCGCCCACCGCGAAAGCCGCTTCACGCAGACTGCTCGGCACCAGCTTGAGCATGTTTTCGGTGGTCCGCACCACCACCGGGATGGCGATCAAGGCCAGCGCCAGCGAACCTGCCCAGCCGGAGAATCCGCCCGTCGTCGCCACGAACAGGGCGTAGACGAACAGGCCGATGACGATGGAGGGTGCCGACAGCATGATGTCGGTCATGAAGCGGGTGAACGAGGCGAACCTGGAAATACGGCCGAACTCGGCCAGATAGATGCCCGCCAGAATGCCGATCGGCGTCGCGATCAACATCGAAAACAGCAGGATCAGTCCGCTGCCCACGATGGCATTGCGCAGACCGCCGCCCTCCGAGCCGGGCGCCGGCGTGTCCTGGGTGAACAGATCCATGCTGAGTGCGGCAAAACCCTTGGAGAACAGCGTCCATAGGATCCACATCAGCGCGAGCAGGCCGAAGCTCATCGCGATCATCGACAGGCCGATGCCGATACGGTTGATCCAGATCCTTCGCGTATACAGGCTCATCATGTCTACAGGCCCTCGGAGCCCATGCTGCGGC
>JBAPWR010000161.1:0-6239 GCA_049283775.1 Thiobacillus sp. | reverse complement strand
CCTTCGAAGACCACGAGAAGTCGCACCGTTCCGATACCTTCCAGCCGCTGTTCCAGCAGGTCCTCGACCTGTGCGAGAACGGCAACGAGGAAATCGCCTACGAGATGCTGTGGTCCGGCAAAGCTTACGGCCCCGAGGAAATCGAGGCTGCGCGCAAGGCCAAGGCGCAATACGCTCAGGCCGCCTGAGCCGGCCGCGGCAAGCTGAAACGGCGGGGAAACCCGCCGTTTTTTATTTCGCTGTACCGTTCGATCAACCCGTCTTGGCATTGGCGCGCGTTGCCGTCGAGGCGGGGCAGGTGGCTGCGGCATAATCCCCGTCATGTTTAAACCACCTCATCCTCCTGCGGTCTTTCTGATGGGACCCACGGCATCGGGCAAGACCGCGCTCGCTGTCCATCTGGTCGAAGATCTGCCGCTGGAAATCATCAGTGTCGATTCCGCACTCGTCTACCGCGGCATGGACATCGGCACAGCCAAGCCGGATGCCGAAACGCTTGCCCGTGCGCCACATCACTTGCTGAATATCCGCGATCCCGCGGAAGCCTACTCGGCTGCGGCATTCTGCGACGATGCGCGGCGGCTGATGGCCGAGATCACGGCGCGCGGCAGGGTGCCCCTGCTGGTGGGCGGCACCATGCTGTATTTCCGCGCGCTGCTGCATGGCCTGGACGATCTGCCCCAGGCCGATCCTGCGCTGCGCAAGGAAATCGAGGCTGAGGCCGCCGAACGCGGCTGGCCTTCGCTGCACGCAGAACTGGCGCAGGTCGATCCGCTCACGGCGAAGCGGCTGGCACCGAACGATTCTCAGCGGATCGGCCGCGCGCTGGAGATTTTCCGGCTCAGCGGTGGTCCGATGTCGGCACAACTCAAGCAGAAATCCGACGAACTGCCCTATCGTGTCCTGCAACTCGCCCTGCTGCCCTCCGACCGTGCTGTGCTGCACCAGCGCATCGCCGCGCGCTTCGATGCCATGCTGGCCGCCGGACTGATCGAGGAAGTGAAGGCCCTGCGCCGGAACCATGAG
Organism: Thiobacillus sp.; assembly: GCA_049283775.1. Taxonomy (GTDB): domain Bacteria; phylum Pseudomonadota; class Gammaproteobacteria; order Burkholderiales; family Thiobacillaceae; genus Thiobacillus. The sequence continues at coordinate 5,213 of JBAPWR010000161.1, read as the reverse complement.
CTGAATGCGGAATTGCCCTCGATGCGTGCGGTCGGTTACCGCCAGGCATGGGCTTATCTCGAGGGTGAAATCGATTTGCGGCAACTGCGCGAGCAGGGCATCGCCGCAACCCGGCAATTGGCCAAGCGCCAACTCACCTGGCTGCGCTCATGGCCGGGTGCGCTGGAACTGGATTGCCTGTCCGAGGATCTGCATGCCGACGCGCTCAGGCTGGTGCGTCATCACCTGGGTCTGGGCGAACCAGCCTGACCTCGGCATCGGCGCGGCCGCGATGAAAGCGCAGATGCAGGCGGTCGGCCGGCCGCAGCGTGAGCGCATCCCGCACGATTGCCCCCTGTTCGTTTTGCACGATGCTGTAGCCACGTGCCAGGACACTTTCCGGGTTGAGGTGGGTCAGGCTGCTTTGCAGCCGCGACAGGGTCAGTCGGCGTCGGGCCAGGCTGTCCTCAATCCTGCGCTGCATTCGCCCGGCAATCTCGCGGATGCGCTGATGCTCGCCGGCGATCCTGGCGGCGGGTGAAACCAGCCGGGCTGCAAACTGGTGCAGGCGTGACTCTTCGCGGGCAAGTCGGGTCTGCTGCCTGCCCTGCAACTGCTGCGCCAGCAGCTCGAGGCGCGCCTGCTGGCGGCGGATCTGCTCGGACGGATGCAGCAGCCGACGGGCGAGGAGGTCGAGCCGCTGCATCTGGTTGTGCAGCAATCGCGCGCTGTGCTGGCGCATCTGAGCGGCGAGGCGGTCGAGCTGCAGCGACAGCGCAGCTTGCTCGGGGCTCGCCAGTTCGGCGGCGGCGGTGGGCGTCGGCGCGCGCAGGTCGGCAGCGAAGTCGGCCAGGGTGAAGTCGGTTTCGTGGCCCACCCCGGAGACCACCGGGATTGGGCAGGCGGCGATCGCTCGGGCTACCGCTTCCTCGTTGAAGGCCCACAAATCCTCGAGCGAGCCTCCGCCGCGACAAACCAGCAGCACGTCGCACTCGCTGCGCCGCCCGGCGAGGCGGATTGCCGCGGCGACCTGGGCGCCGGCACCCGGGCCCTGCACCGGCGTCGGATAGATGATCACCGGCAACCCGGGCATGCGTCGTGCCAGGGCGGTCAGCACATCCTGCAGAGCGGCCGCCCGGCGCGACGTCACGATTCCCAGGCAACGCGGGAATCCAGGCTGGGCACGCTTCCTGGCGGGATCGAACAGGCCTTCGGCTTCGAGTTTGGCCTTGAGCTTGAGAAATGCCTCGTACAACCTGCCGGCGCCGGCGCGACGGATGGCCTCGGCACCCAGCTGGAATTCCCCGCGGGCTTCGTATAGCGAGGGCAGGGCACGAATCTCGACATGGTCGCCGTTGGCCGGGACAAATTCGGCGTACTGGTTCCGTCCGCGGAACATCACGCAGCGCACTTGCGCGTTCGCGTCCTTGAGGGAAAAGTACCAGTGGCCGGAAGCGGCTGCGGTGAAGTTGGAAACTTCGCCTTCCACCCACAGCAAGGGCAGGGCCGATTCCAGCGCCCGTCGCGCCATCCGGTTGAGTTCGCTCACCGTGAGTACGGGCGGTTCCTCACGGGCAAAAAGCGGGGTGTTTTCTGGGTTCATGGTGGGGCGAGGATATCCGCTTAATGCACAGTCAACAAACTTTCATACTGTTTATACCGTTAAGCTCTTGACGATCGCATGAATTTTGTAGTTCGTTGAATTTAAAGGAATTATCAAGGTGGTCATTTTTTAGGCCCAAACCAGACTTCCTTTACGGACGGTGGCTTGGAGGGGTAAGGGGTCACATGCTCACAGAGTTATCCACACAGATTGTGGAGAACTCAAGAGAGGCCTGAAAATTCCTCGGCTGATTGCGCCCACGCGCCATTCTGACAGGATTCGCGTAGGGGGCAGGACCCTCCGTAGCGCCTGCCCCCGAGGCGCGTGCGAAAAAATTCAGGCTTGCACAATCGGTCAGTGGGGGGCACCATTTCGCCTTCGTGTTTTCGTGGAGTGCCCCCTGTGCTTGACATCATCGAGGCCGCTGGCTGGCCCATCTGGCCGCTGATTCTGGCGTCTGTCCTTGCCGTCGCGATCATCATCGAACGTGCCTATACATTGCGATCGCGGGAAATCGTTCCTGCCAACCTGCTGGTCGAAACCATCCGCGAATACGAAGGTCGCGGCGTTACCCTCGAACTGCTGGCTAAATTGAACGACCATTCGCCGCTGGGGCGCGTCTTTGCCACCGCGCTGAAGAACTCGAGCAACTCGCGCGAAGTGATGAAGGAGTCCATCGAGGAATCCGGACGCGCGGTGACCCAGGATCTCGACCGCTTTCTGACCTCGCTCGGCACGATTGCCAGCATGTCGCCACTGCTGGGCCTGCTCGGCACGGTGGTGGGGATGATCGAGATTTTCGGGGCGCAGACCGCGACCGGAACCAATCCCGGCCAGCTTGCCCATGGCATTTCGATCGCCCTCTACAACACCGCCTTCGGTCTCATCGTCGCCATCCCGGCGATGATCTTCTACCGCTATTTCCGCGCCAAGGTCGAAAAGCTGGTGGTGGACATGGAGCAGCAGGCGATCAAGCTGGTCGAGATCGTTCACGGCGAGCGGAAATAAGCCATGGATTTTCGTCGCGGCCGCCGGGAGGACTACCCGGACATCAACCTGATTCCGTTCATCGACATCCTGCTCGTCATCGTCATCTTTCTCGCGGTGACGACGACCTATGCGCGCTTCGCCGAGCTGAAGATCAACCTGCCGACCAGCGGCGCCGAGCAGACCCAGACCCGCCCGCGCCAGATCGAGGTGGCGGTGGCCGAAAGCGGCCAGTACCAGATCAACGACCAGGCCTTGCGCGAAGTCTCGGTGGATGCTCTGGCCGACGCGCTGAAGCGTGCTGCCGGCGACGAGAACGAACCGGTGGTAGTGATCAATGCCGACGCCCGCGCCGCACATCAGTCGGTGATCAACGTCATGGAAGCCGCGCGCCGGGTCGGCATGAGTCGCATCACCTTTGCCACCCAGACTTCCGAATAGGCCCCCGGGCGGCACGCCCATGATCCGGCTGCAGCGTCACTGGACGCGCCGCACGCTCACCAGCACCCTGCTGCTGCCGCTCGCCTGGCTTTTTTCCCTCCTCGTCTTTCTGCGGCGCGTCGCCTATCGGCGTGGCTGGCTGCGCGCCATCCATGTCGGGGTACCGGTGATCATCGTCGGCAATATCACCGCCGGCGGCAGCGGCAAGACCCCGCTGGTGATCTGGTTGACGAATGCCCTGTGCGCGCGAGGGCTGCGTCCCGGGGTGGTCAGCCGCGGCTACGGCGGCAGCGCCAGCGGTTGTGTCGAGGTCGAACGCCACAGTGATCCGCGCGAGGTCGGCGACGAGCCGCTTCTGATTCGCTACAAGACCGGCGTGCCGGTGGTGGTGGGGCGTGACCGCGTGGCAGCGGCGCGGACCCTGCTGGCCCGGCATCCCGGGATCGACGTCGTCATCGCGGACGATGGCCTGCAGCACTACCGCCTGCAGCGCGATATCGAACTCGCCGTGCTGGACGCCGGCAGCGGTCTGGGCAACGCCAGAGCGCTGCCAGCCGGACCGCTGCGCGAGCCGCCCAGCCGCCTGGCCAGCGTCGATGCGGTGATCGAAGTGGTGCGCGGCAGCGGTTCCCCGTCCAGTCCCGCGCCTGACAAGACCTGGCGGGTGAACTACCGTGCTGGCCACGCTTACCCATTGCTCGACCCGCAGCGCAAGGCCGCACTGCAGGACCTGCCGCCGCAACAGTGGCTGGCGGTCAGCGGCATAGGCCAGCCCCAGGGTTTCTTCGACATGCTTTCGGCGCACGGCCTGCGTTTTACGCCGCGGCCTTTTGCCGACCACCATGCCTACCGGGCCGACGATCTGCCGCGTGACACGGCGGTATTAATGACCGAAAAAGACGCAGTAAAATGCCTCGGCTTCGCTGCAGCCGACTGGTGGGCGGTCGAACTGGAGGTCGAGCCGCAGGCGGGCCTGCTCGAGTTCCTCTGCGCACGCCTGGCAGACCGAAACAAGACACAGCCGCGGGCTGGCGCCGCTTGAGCCCTGACGACCCATTCGAAGCGCAACAGGCTGCGGCCGACAGATCGCGGCCAGGCAGTCCCCCCCGTTCTCATTTAGGAAGGTATCGATGAACAACAAGTTGCTTGAAATCCTCGTCTGTCCGGTCTGCAAGGGGCCGTTGACCTACCGTAAGGAGGCGGCCGAACTGGTCTGCCAGGCTTGCCGCATCGCCTACCCGATCCGCGACGACATTCCGGTGATGCTGCCTGAAGAGGCGCGCCCGCTGGACGCGCAAGAGACGTACAGATAAGCCATGCAGTTCCGGGTGGTCATTCCTGCGCGCTACGCTTCCAGCCGCCTGCCCGGCAAGCCACTGGCCGACATCGGCGGCCGCCCGATGGTGCTGCATGTGCTCGATCGAGCGTTGCAGGCCGGGGCACGGGAGGTCGTGGTGGCGACCGACGATGTGCGGGTGCAGCAGGCGGTCGAAGCAGCCGGCCAGCAAGCGCTGCTGACTTCGCCGGAGCACGCTTCGGGCACCGAGCGGCTGGTCGAGGTGGTCGAAACCCTGGGCTGGAACGACGACACCCTGGTCGTCAACGTCCAGGGCGACGAACCGCTGATCGATCCTGCGCTGATCCATGAAGCCGCGCGCCAGCTGGTGCTGCACGACGATGCGGTGATGGCGACACTGGCCCATCCGATCCACGACCATGCCGACTTCGTCAATCCCAACGTCGTCAAGGTCGTCGCCGACCAGGCCGGCTATGCGCTGTGTTTCAGCCGAGCGCCGATCCCCTGGCCGCGCGACGCGTTCGCTGCCGGCGAGAGCCTGCCCGACAGCCTCGGGGCGTTGCGGCACATCGGCCTGTATGCCTATCGTGCCGGTTTTCTGCGGACCTATTCCGGCCTCGCGGTCTCGCCATTGGAGCAGATCGAAATGCTCGAGCAGTTGCGCGTGCTGTGGCACGGTTATCGCATCAGCCTCGGCATCACGGCCGCTGCGCCGGCTGCGGGCGTCGATACGCCCGAGGACCTGGCGCGGGTTCGTGCGCTATTTGCGGATGCCAAGGTCTCCTAATCCGCCAATAAAATTTTTTAAGTTTTGCTGGTTGCGCTCATGCCTTACGCTACCGCGGTTTGACCCATCCATTGATAAGGGAGATATGCAATGCGTTTGATTCTGTTGGGCGGCCCCGG
>JBAPWR010000160.1:0-5370 GCA_049283775.1 Thiobacillus sp. | reverse complement strand
GCAGGAACAGCGGCCAGGCGCGGCGGTTCGCATTGACCGCGTCGGCGGCCGTACCGCTGTGTTCGCCGCGGCGCCACGCGTCGAGCAGGCGTGCCACGGGGAACCAGTCGGCTTCGCGCTCCTCGCTGACGCGGCCGGTGGCGGCACGCACCAGGCGGTGGCCCTGGTCCGCCAGCCATTCCGGCAGGTCCGCGTCGTAGAGGGCGAGACGCACCAGCAGTTCCGCCGGATGACGGCGCAGATGGCCGCGCAGCCCAGGCAGGCTGGCCTCGGTCTTGAAATGCAGGGCGCACAGGCGCTGACCGTGGAGTTGTTCCAGCACCAGGCGCACGGCGAGGTAGTCCGTCATGGCGACGGGAATGGTCAAGCCGGCATGGCCGTGGTGGCGGTCGCGCCAGAGAACCATGCCGGACCAGCCGGGCAGTTCCTTGGCCAGGCTCTCGAGGTAGGCCTGCCAGCGCGCGGGCTCGAGGCCGAGCGTCTGCATCGCCTGCAGGATGGCCTCGACCGGCTCTTCCGGCAGGCGTTCGAGCGTCTGTTCCCAAGTCACCAGACCCTGCAGATCGAACAGCCGGTCTTCGCGCGCGCTCGCCAGCCAGGAGGCATAGAAGCCTGACCCGCGCTCCGGGTTGTGCCAGGCGGCCAGTCCCTGGTCGAGATGGGAAGCCAGATGGCGGATCAGGTAGGGACGGATGTCGTCGAGCACGTCGCGGCCGGTGATCTGCATCAGCAGGCCCCGCAGCGTCAGGTCTTCGCCCATGCGTCCGAGGAGTTCGGCGAGTCGCGTCGCGGACTCCTGGCGCAGCACCTGCTGATGCCATAGCTCCCGGACTTCCCCGGCGACCTGTGCGGCGGTCGCCGGGGGTTCGGCTGGCGCCGCGCCGGGCGTGTCCCGTGCCGCCAGTAGCTGCACGCAAACCTGCCACAGATCGCCGACGGCCTGCGCTTCGTCCGCGCTGTCGAGCAGGCGCTCACGGCTGGGTGCCGGCACACCCGGGTCGAGGCGTTCCAGCACGCCGAGCTCTTCCACCTGCCAGGACCAGGCGGCGCTGGGCGGCGGCGTGAAGTCGGCCAGCAGGCCGGCGAGCAGGACCTCGCGCCGGCCGAACGGCCCGGCGGCGGCACCGCTGCTGCGCAGTTCAGCGGTTTCGTCGAGTGCGGCGTGCAGATCGTCGAGGTCGATGCGGCCCTCGTGGAAATAGGCGCGGAAGCGCGACAACGGCAGGTAGCCATGCACCCCGATGGCCGCTTCCGCCGCTGCCAGGGCGTCGCGGAAGGGCAGGTGCTGAAAGCCGTGCAGGGTGTTGTGATGGACGAAGTCGCGGATCGGCGCCTGTGCCGGCAGCACATGCTCGAGCCGGTGCAGCAGCGCGTCGAGCAGGGCGCGCAGGCCCGCTGCGTCAGGAAGCGAAAAGCTGGGCATAGCGGCTCACCGAGGCGGCGATGAGTTGAAGCAGCGGCGCGGGATAGAGGCCGATGGCGAGGCTGCCGGCGGTGAGCACGGCAGCGGCGCTGAACTCGCTGCGGTTGAGGTCCGGCAGGCTCAGCATGCGCGCCGACACGGGGCCGGTGAACAGGCGTCCCACGGTGCGCACGGCATAGGCGGCGCTGATGACCACACTCAGCGAGAGCAGCACCATCCACGCCCCCCAGCGCTCGTAGCCGCCGACCAGGGCATGGAGTTCGGCGACGAAGCCGGCGGTGCCCGGCATGCCGACGGCGGCGATGAAGGCAAGGGTGATGAAGAAGGCCAGGCGCGGCATCACCTTGACCAGCGAACCGTAGTCGGCAAGGTCGCGGGTATGGGTGCGCTCGTAGAGCAGGCCGATGAGCAGGAACAGCGCGCCCGCCACCAGGCCGTGGGCGACCATCTGCATCACCGCGCCGGTCAGGCCCGCAGTGTTGAGGGCGGCCAGACCGAGCAGCACCACACCCATGTGGGAGATCGAGGAGTAGGCGATCATCGACTTGAGGTCACGCTGTTGCCAGGCCAGCACCCCGCCGTAGATCAGGCTGACCAGGGCCAGTGCCATGAGCAGGCCCTGCAGCGCCTGGGCTGCGTCGGGCAGCATCCAGACGGCGCGGATCAGGCCGTAGGAGCCCATCTTCAGCAGGATGCCGGACAGCAGGATCGACACCGGGCTCGGCGCCTCGACATGGGCCAGCGGCAGCCAGCCGTGCAGCGGGAAGATCGGCATCTTCACGCCGAAGCCGATCAGCAGACCGAGGAACAGCATGACCTGGGTCGCCTCGGGGAGCAGGCGCGCGCCCTCGCGGATCGCATCCATGTCGAAGCTGTGACCGGGCGCCACATCGTAGAGGATGAGCAGGACGATGAGCATGAACACCGACCCGCCCAGCGTGTAGAGCACGAAGTTGAGTGCGGCCCGCTGCCGTCCGGCGCCGCCCCAGCGGTCGATGAGGAAGAACAGCGGCAGCAGGGTCAGCTCCCAGAAAACGTAGAAGAGCGACCAGTCGCGCGCGCAGAACACGCCGAGCATGGCGGCCTCGAGCAGCAGAAGCAGCACGTAGTAGGCCTTGACCCGTTCACGGATGGCGCCGGAGGCCAGTACCGCGACGAAGGCCAGCACGGCGGCGAGCCAGACCAGCGGCAGCGAGATGCCGTCGACACCGAGGGTGAAGGCGCTGCCGAGACGCGGGTTCCAGGCATGGGTTTCGAGCAGCTGGACATCGGCCTGAGACGGATCGAAGGCCGAGGCGAGCCACAGGCTCCAGCCCAGGGTCGCCGCCGATATGGCGAGTGCGGCCCGGCGGATCAGCTGGACCGAGCGCGTGGGCAAAAGGGCAAGCGCGATCGCGCCGAGCAGGGGGATGAAGAGCAGGGTCTTCAGCATGAGCCGCGTGGGCCGGAAGATTGGCTCGGGTCGAGCGTCGACAGCGCGCCTGCCGTCCCCAGCCGTTCGTCGCCACTGTGCGGTTCGCGGTGCTGTTCCGCGTCAGGCGCGTCCGGGTGCCTGCGCACTCCCGGGAGCGGAACGGGTGGCTGGGGCGGGTGTGAAAACATTGACATGACGTGCGCGCTGAATGACCATAACATTATCATGAAATGATCATTGAGTGATAAACATGGAACTCAAGACAGCCCGCCTGACCGTCCTCCTCGACCCCGCCAAGAAGAAGGCCTTCGAGCAGCTGTGCGAGCAGCAGGACGTGACGCCGTCGCAGGTGGTTCGGCAGCTGATCCGCGAATACCTCAAGGCTCATGAGGTGGAGTGGCAGCCGAGCGGCAAGCGCAGGGCGGGCACGGGCGGCAAGCCGCGCTAGTCGGAAGAGGGAGATTCGGACCGCCTGCTGCGGTCGCCTGTCGCCCGCTCCGTTGGCGCGGGCGACGCGGAAACCTACAGGTGCACCTCGACCTCGCGTTTGCTGGCCATGGTCTCGATGGAGCGTTCCAGGTCGATCTGCGCCGGGTTGCTGGTCGAGGCCATGCCGAGGCGTTCGACCAGTTCCTCCTGCTCGAGAATTTCGCGCCGCCCGTCTGCATGCTGCAGATACGCGGCCCAGGGGACGAACTTGGTGAGCGGAAATTCCTCGCCCTGACGCGGCGAGATGTCGATGTTCAGGCCGGACACGAACAACAGGTTGCGCCCGTTCATCGCCGAGTTCTGGACCAGGCTGCGGTAGGTGCGGTCGAACTCGGACAGGGTGTTGGCGCAGGCCGCGGTCAGCATCGGGTGCTTCGACGTGAGGATCCACGGCATCGGCGCGATCAGGTTCTGTTCGAGCTGGTCCTGCAGGGGATCGAGATAGCCGCCCTTGTGGCGGAAGTAGAAATCCTCGGCGGCGAGGTGTTTGCCGATCGGCACGCTGCCGTGCTCGGGCCAGCTGTCGATGCCCAGCCGGGCGACCAGATGGCTGGACGCAGCAAAGATGTGGCCGGTACTGCGCGTCGACAAAGGCGGCGGCAACTCCTCGCCGACGGCGTCCTGGACCAGGTTCTCGAAGATCAGGAACAGCCCCTGGTTGCGCGGACTGGCGATCAGCTGGTAGTCGACGAGCAGGGCGAGCTGTCCTTCGTGGCGCAGCAGGCGGATGTTCTCGCGGGCGTAGGTGTACTCGGTCTCATACCATTCGGTGATGCGGCCGATCTTGCCGCAACTGCAGCTCAGGTGCTCGCTGTCCGAATAGAGGCGGCGGTAGACGCCGAATTCCCCGCTCTCCGGGTCGTAGCCGACGTGGCTCGCCTGCAGCAGCAAGAGGTCCTTGCCGTGGTCCGCGTGGGGGCCGTGGCGGTCGACCGAAACGATGCCGCCGACACGTCCGTGGTTGAAGGGAAAGGCGCCGAAATGCTTGGTGATGAGAATGATCGGGAAGCCCTGGCTTTCATCCGAGCAGAATGCGCGCGAGGGCATGATCTTGCCTGGCGTGAAGCCGAGCGACAGGCACCAGTTGTACAGCTTCGGGACAAAACTGTTGTAACAGAGCATGCGACCGTCGAGGCGAAAGCTATCGAGGGCGCTGGCGATGCTTGCGCGATGTGAAAACATGGATTTTTGCTCGGGGAGACCTTGGGAGTTCCAGCTATAATAGCAAGCTTTTTACGACCATTTGACAGGATGAACCGGGCAATCCGGTCCCATTGATGATGAACCCCAAGCTCACTCGTTTTCTGCCGTTTCTGCGCTGGTTCCCGCTCGAGGCCGGCGACGTCAAAGTCAATTTTCTTGCCGGCCTGACGGTCGCGCTGGTGCTGATTCCGCAGTCGATGGCCTACGCCCAGCTCGCCGGCCTGCCAGCCTACTACGGTCTGTATGCGGCCTTCCTGCCGGTCGCGATCGCGGCGATGTGGGGTTCCTCCAACCAGCTCGGCACCGGCCCCGTGGCGGTGGTGTCGCTGCTGACCGCGTCGTCGATAGCGACCCTGGCTGCGCCCGGCAGCGACGACTTCATCGCGCTGGCGATCATGATGACCTTCCTCGTGGCGGTGATCCAGCTCGCGCTCGGCATCTTCAAGCTCGGCGTCGTCGTCAACTTCCTTTCCCATCCGGTGGTGGTCGGTTTCACCAACGCCGCGGCGATCATCATCGCGCTGTCGCAGGTTTCGAAGATTCTCGGCGTGTCGATGCCGCGCAGCGAATCCTTCATCAACGACATCCTCGGGGTATTTCGCCAGGTCGGCGACACGCACTTGCCGACGCTGGCGATGGGCGTCGGCGCCATGCTGCTGATGTGGGCGATGAAGAAATACACGCCCAAGTGGCCCGGGGTGCTGGTTGCGGTGGTGCTGGCGACCCTGATTTCCTGGGCGACCGGCTTCGAGCGCAATGCCAGTGGCACGCTGGAGCAAGTCGCGGATCCGGCGCTGCGTGCCCAGGTCGACCGCGTGGTGCGGGCCAATGCCGAGGTCGA
>JBAPWR010000159.1:0-4778 GCA_049283775.1 Thiobacillus sp. | reverse complement strand
GATCGCCTTCGCCGTGGTCAGCCATACCTCGCTGGTGATCATCGGCCTGTTCAGCCTGGATGCCGTCGCGTTCCAGGGCAGCCTGCTGCTGGCGGTGAATTTCGGTCTCGCCGCCACCACCATGCTGCTGATGACCGGCCTGGTCTACCGGCGCACGCGCACCACCACGCTGTCGCGGCTGGGCGGACTGTTCGATCGCATTCCCCAGCTGGCCCTGACCTTTCTGGTCGCCGGCCTGGCGATCATGGGCATGCCCGGCACGCCCGGCTTCGACGCCGCGCACCTGGTGCTCGAGGCGGCAATCCACCGTTTCGGCGCACTCACCACGGTCACCGCCGCCCTGGGCAACGTGGTGACGGCGGGCTTCCTGCTGTGGGCCTTCCAGCGGGCATTCCTGGCACCGGCCCCGCCGGGGCAGCGGGTCGCGGTGGAGCGGCCCAGTCCGATGGAACTGGCCATCGCCGGCGCCCTGGTGGTGGTGATGCTGTATGCCGGTTTCCGCATGGGACCGCTGCTCGATCTGGTGGACGCGCCCCTCAAGGCGCTGGCGATGAGGTTCGATCATGTCTGAGTGGCCGCTGCTGTCCCTGTTGCTGCTGCTCTACCCGGCGGGCGCGCTGCTGGTCTGGCTCGTCCCGAATAGGCTGGCGCCGCGCCTCCTGGCGCTGGCACTGAACGGCATCGGCGTGGCCCTCAGCCTGCTGGTGCTGGCAGCCTTCGACGGCACCCAGGCGGGCTTCCAGCTGCTGGAGCGAGCGCAGTGGATTCCCAGCCTCAACGTCCATTACGCGGTAGGGGTCGACGGCATCTCGGTGCTGTTCCTGCCGGCGACGGCGTTGCTCTTCCTCGGCGTAACCCTCGCCTCCTGGAACAGCGTGCGCCAGCTGCCGCGGCTCTACTTCAGCCTGCTGCTGCTGCAGGCCGGCGCCACCCTGGGGGTGTTCTGCGCCGTCGACACCATGCTGTTCTTCCTGTTCTGGGAACTCTCGCTGGTGCCCTTCTACTTCCTGGTCAGCCTGTGGGGCGTCGGTCCGCACCGCAGCTACGCCGCCACCAAGTACACCCTGGTGATGCTGGGCGCAGGCGTGCCGCTGCTGTTCGGCTTCCTGATCCTCGCCTTCAATCATGCCGCCTTAAGCGGCGCCGGACTGCCGGGCGGACTGAGCTTCGACCTGCCCACGCTGTTGCGCACGCCGCTGCCGGACCGGCTTGAACTGACGGTGTTCCTCCTGCTGCTGCTGGGCTTCGCGGTGAAGACGCCGGTATATCCGCTGCACATGTGGCTGCCGCTCCTGGCCATGGAAGGCCCGGTCGCGGTGACCGCACTGCTCACCGGTCTCAAGCTCGGGGCCTACGGCATCATCCGCTTCGCCGTGCCGCTGGCGCCGGAGGCCGCCCAGGAACTGCACGGGCTGCTCGCCGGGCTGGGAGTGATCGGCCTGATCTTCGGCGCGGTCGCCGCGCTGGCGCAGACCAACCTGCGCAGCATGCTGGCCTACGCCAGCCTGTCGCACGTCGGCCTGGTCCTGCTGGGTATCGCTGCCTTCAGCCAGCAGGGCGTGCAGGGCGCGGTGCTGCAGTTGCTGAACTTCACCCTGGTGGCGGGCGGCGCCTTCCTCGTCGTCGCATTCCTGCGCCACCGCCTGGGGTCGACGGACATCACGGCGATGGGCGGCGCGGCGCGGTCGATGCCGCTGCTCGCCGGCTTCATGCTGTTCTTCGGCCTGGCGGGGATGGGCCTGCCCGGCACCTCGGGATTTCCCGCCGAGCTGCTGATCCTGGTAGCGACGCTGCATGCCCACACCGGCGCGGGCCTGGCCGCGCTGTTCGCCATGGTGCTCGGCGCCGCCTATTTCCTCGACCTCTATCGCCGCGCCTTCTTCGGGCCGGTCACGCGCGACGCGGTCGCGCGGGCGCAGGACCTGCGCCCGCGGGAATTGGCACTGGTGCTGCTGTTCGCCGCGGTGATCCTGTTTTTTGGCTTGTTCCCGGCGCTGCTGCTGGACCTCATCCAGCCCTCTGCTGCGGCGTGGGCGGCGCGATTCCGCTAGGCGCTCCTTACAAGCCGTATTTCTTCAGCTTGCGCCACAGGGATACGCGGTCGATGCCGAGCATGCGCGCCGCCTCGCTGCGGTTGCCATTGGCCATCTCGAGCGCGCTCAGGATGTGCTCCTTTTCCTGTGCTTCCAGCGTCGCCGGAGCGGCCGCCCGCGTCGGCGCGAAGACGCGCACCGTCAGCTTGCCGAGATGCTGCGGCAAGTGCTCGACGTCGAGCTGCTCACCCTGCGCCAGTGCCACACCGCGCTCGATGAAGTTGGACAGTTCGCGCACGTTGCCGGGGTAGTCATACTCGACAAGGCGCTGCATCGCCTCGGGTGTGATCTCCTTCAACGGCCGGTCCATCATCACCGCGAACTTGCGCAGCAGGAAGTAAGCGAGGAGCGGGATGTCGTCGCGGCGCTCGCGCAAGGACGGCAAAGACAGCGTCACGACGTTGAGGCGGAAATAGAGGTCGCTGCGCATCTGCCCGGCGTCGACCGCCTCCTTGAGGTCGCGGTTGCTGGCCGCCACCACGCGCACGTCGACCTTGACCGGCTCGACGCTGCCGACGCGCATGACCTCACGTTCCTGCAACACCCGCAGCAGCTTGATCTGGACGGACATCGGCAACTCGGCGACTTCATCAAGGAACAGCGTGCCGCCGTTCGCCGCCTCGATCAGGCCGATCTTGCGTGCCTGCGCGCCGGTGAACGCCCCTTTCTCGTGGCCGAACAGCTCGTTCGCCGCCAGATCCTCCGACAGCGCGCCGCAGTTGAAAGCGACGAAAGGCCCCTCGGAACGCCGGCTGGACTGGTGGATGTAGCGTGCCAGCAATTCCTTGCCGGTTCCCGACTCGCCGTGAATCACCACGCTGCTGTCGGTGGTGGCGATGCGGCGCGCGGTTTCCAGCAGGCGCTGCATGCCGAGATCCTGGGTGATGATGGTGTGCGGGTTCTGCAGCTGCTCGACGCGCAGCCTGAGTTCCTGGTTCTCGCGCCTGATGCGGCGCATCTCGAGCGCCGAGCGCACCACTTCGCGTGCCTCGGCGAGACGGAACGGCTTGGCGAGATAGTGATGGGCGCCCGCCTTCATCGCCTCGACCGCGGAATCGAGGGTCGCGTGACCGGTGATCATGATCACCGGCACGTCAGGCTCGCTCGCCTGCACCTGGCGCAACACCTCCATGCCGTCGATGCCGGGCATCTTGAGGTCGGTGAGGACGAGATCGAAATCGCCGCGCTTCAGCGCCTCCAGGCCGGATTCGCCGTTCTTGCAGGCGGTCACGTCGTAGCCCTCGCGCTTCAGCACGTGGGTGAGGTTGGTCAGTGCGATCGCCTCGTCGTCGATCAGCAGGATATGGGGTTTGTTCATGCCTGCACCTCCCCGGTGAGCGGTAGCCAGATGGAAAAACGTGTTCCGCCCGAGGGCGGGCTGTCGACCAGGATGCAGCCGTGATGCTCGCTGACGATCTCCTCGACCAGGTAAAGCCCGAGGCCGGTTCCGTCACCCGCGGCGCGGGTGGTGAAGAAGGGATCGAAGACATGGCACAGCACTTCTGCCGGGATGCCGGGCCCGTCGTCGACCACGGTAATCTGGAGCGACTGTGCGGCCTGCCGCACCGTGGCGGGGTCGCCCTCGAGATGGCCGGCTTCGGCGAGTTCGTCGTCCCAGCGGCCGGGTCTGGCGCCCAACGTGATGTGGCGGGCGCCGGCGTCGGCGGCATTCTTGATGAGATTGATGAACACCTGGTGCATGCGCTCGCGGTCGACCTCCAGGTCGATGTCGACCGTCGCACCGACACACACCTGGACCTGGGGCGGCAACTGCCGGCTGACCAGCAGCAGCGAGGACTGGATCAGGTCGGACAAGGCATGCCGCTGCAGCTGCAGTTTGGGATGGCGCACGCTGTCCAGCAGGCGCCGCACGATGCGCCGGGCGCGCTCGGTCTCGCTGTCGATCTGCGCCAGCCACATCTGCCGCATCTCGGCGTCCCCCTCCTCGCCCTCCTCGAGCATGAGCTGCGCCGAAGTCGAGATATTGGAGAGGGGATTGTTGAGTTCGTGCGCGACGCCGGAGACCAGCACACCGAGCGCGGCAGCCTTCTCGTTGCGCTTGACCTGGTCCTGCTGTCGCCGCATCCGCTTGAGCATGGCATTGAACGAAGCGACGAAGGACTGGATCTCCTGATCCTGCGACGGCAGGGGCAGATCGCGCGCACGCCCCTCGTCGATGGCGACCAGTCCCGCCTCCAGTTCGCGCAGCGGGCGAACCACGCGATGAGCGAGGAACAAGCCGCCAGCGAGCCCGAGGATCACCACGCCGGCGAACGTCAGCAGCAGGGCCAGGCCGGCCCGATGCGTGGCATCCGCGAGCATCTGCCGCTCGCGACGTGCGAGGTCATCCGACGCTTCCGTCAGCGCGTGCCCGAGTTCACGGATCGCTTCGCGCGCTTCGGCCTGTTCGACCTGGGACAGAAAAGGATATTGCTCGAGCGCCGTGCGGTAATCCCGCAACAGGCGACCGACGCGTTGCAGTCCCGCCTCCCCGGCGATCGCGCTGAAGGTCTTCACCCCGTTGTTGAGCGCGTCCTGCGCCACATCGGCTTGAATCAGCAGTTGATCGAGACTACCGAGATCACGGTAAAGAAAGAGGTTCTTTTCATCGCGACGCATCTCCAGACTGGCTTCGCGGAAATCCGTCACCGCCTGGCCGGATTCGATCTGGCGGTTGAGATAGAA
>JBAPWR010000158.1:0-1501 GCA_049283775.1 Thiobacillus sp. | reverse complement strand
GCCCTGTTGCGGGTCGCCGTCCCGCTGTTTTTTCCGGCCAGCCACGCAGCTGCCATGACCGCATCGGGCCTGCTGTGGATGGTCGGCTTCGGTCTCTTCGTCGCCCTCTACGCACCGGTGCTGCTGCGGCCGCGGGTCGACGGCAAACCCGGTTGAGCCGGGAAAAGCAGATGACCGTCCTCACCGATCACATCCACACCTTCGGCCACGCCATGCCCGAGCGGTATGGCGTGCGCCTGCACAAAAGACCTGAAGCCGGCCGCACCTGCCGCATTCGCGACGGGACCAAGAGCACCTTTAGCGGCACAGGAACACCAGGCCGCGATGCGGTCAATAAGTAAAAGTTTTTTGCTAGTATTTTTTTTTGATGGTCTTCTATACTGATCGTCTGGCCATACTTTTTTTCACGAGGAGAAAACCATGAAGTCGAACAAAATGCTGCTGGCCCTTGCGGCCGTGATCGCGATGCCCGCCCTGGCACAGCAAGCCACCCCCGAGGCGGTGGTCGAGAAAATGACCGACCCGAGCCAGATTCCCGAACTGATGAGGGATCCCAAGGCTGCCGTGCCGGCGATGGCCGCCACCATGGACCCTGCCTTCGCCACAGCCATGGCGCAGGCTTCGATGGATCCCGCCACCTACACCCGCATGATGGCGGGGATGATGAACCCGGCCATGTACTCGAACTGGATGAGCATGATGGCCGATCCCAACGTCTACATGAAGTGGATGGCGGCGGGCATGGATCCCAATTTCTACACCGCCATGATGACCCCCTTCATCAACCCCAACCTGTACATGAAGTGGCTGATGTCGCCGATGGACCCGCGCACGCTTAATCTGGCGATGCAGCCGCTCAACCCCAACATGTACATGAAATGGCTGACGGCTCCGATGGACCCGCGCAACCTCAACCTGATGATGGCGCCGCTGAACCCCGCCATGTATACGGGCTGGATGGGCGCCACCATGGATCCCAGGTCCTACGGCAGCATGGGCGCGTTCATCAACCCGGCCACCTATGGCGCGATGATTCCCCAGATGGCACCGCCGGGCGCCGCTCCCGCCCCCATCTTCAATCCGTTCGACCCCACGGTCTGGAGCCAGATGATGCCCGCCCCTGTAGCGCCCGCTCCGGCTCCCGCTGCTCCGGCCGCTCCGGCACAGTAAGCGCTTCAGCCACGAAGAAACGGGGCACTGCTCAGGCAGTGCCCCGTTTTTTTGGGCCTTGGATTGTATTGTCCGGCGATCATGCGAGCCAGGTGCCCCAGCCGACTTATCCCGGCAATGCGATCTTCTGGTCGGTGCTGAACTGGTAGTCGTGGAACACGTGCTCGGCGCTGAGAATCTGGTAGCTGCCGTCGGGCTGGCGCAGGGTGGTGTCCTTGAGGCGGTAGGTGTAGTGGCCACAGGTCCAGATATCGAAGTTGCGCATGTGGGTGCACAGGCAGGTCTTGTCCGTGACCTTGACCTTCTTCGCCCCCGGGTGCAGTTCCACTTC
>JBAPWR010000157.1:0-2195 GCA_049283775.1 Thiobacillus sp. | reverse complement strand
GCGCAGAACGCAGGTCGTCGGACAAGCTGTCGAGCGCTGCCACGCTGCCGCCATTGCGTGCCTCCTCGATCGCCTCGCGCCATTCCATTTGCTGCATCAGGAAGGCCGGTGCCATTTTGGTGTTGCTGGCGTCGAGCGCATCGATTCCCTGCAGCTGCAGCAGATAGACACCGCGGTTGACCGGGTGCTTGAGGGTCTGATACGCCTCGTTGACCCGGGTCGCCCACTGCATCGCCAGTCGCTGCTCCGCCTCGGGCTGCGCGGCGAAGCGGTCGGGATGAACCGTGTTCTGCAGTTCACGATAGGCCGCATCGAGACGCTCCCGGTCGAGCGCATAGGTTTGCGGCAGACCGAACAGCTCGAAGTGGGTTTGAGTGAAATCCATGTTAGGGGCCAGGGATCAGGATTCAGGGATCAGGGGGCTTTGTCGCTTCGCGTTTCTAAAGCGGCGCGGTCGGAGGCCGCACAAAAAACCCTGAGCCCTGACCCCTGAATCCTGATCCCTACGATCAGACGTTAAACGACTCGCCGCAGCCGCACTCGTTCTTCACGTTCGGATTGTTGAACTTGAAGCCCTCGTTGAGCCCTTCGCGGGCGTAATCGAGTTCGGTGCCGTCGATATACGCCAGGCTTTTCGGGTCGACGAAAACGGTCACGCCGTGGCTGGTGAAGACCTCATCGCCTTCCGGCACCTCGTCGGCGAACTCCAGCTTGTAGGCCATGCCGGAACAGCCGGTGGTGCGCACGCCGAGACGAATACCGACACCCTTGCCGCGCTTGGCAAGGTAGCTGGTGACGTGTTGCGCTGCGCGCTCTGACAGGGTCACCGCCATGGCTTACTCCAGGCCCTTTTTCTGCTTGTAGTCGGCGACCGCAGCCTTGATCGCGTCCTCGGCCAGGATCGAACAATGGATCTTCACCGGCGGCAGCGCGAGTTCTTCGGCAATCGCCGTGTTCTTGATTTCCATCGCCTGGTCGAGCGTCTTGCCCTTGACCCATTCGGTCACCAGCGAAGACGAAGCGATCGCCGAGCCACAGCCATAGGTCTTGAATTTGGCGTCTTCGATGCGGCCGTCGGCGCCGACCTTGATCTGCAGCTTCATCACGTCGCCGCAGGCGGGCGCGCCCACCATGCCGGTGCCGACGCCATCGTCCTCCTTGGCGAAGGAACCGACGTTGCGCGGATTTTCGTAATGGTCGAGTACTTTTTCACTATAAGACATGTGTGTTCTCCTTCAGATCAATGTGCAGCCCACTGCACGGTATTCAGGTCGACGCCTTCCTTGAACATTTCCCACAGCGGGGAAAGCTCGCGCAGCTTGCCGATCTTCTCGTGCAGAAGCTTGATGGCGTAGTCGACTTCTTCCTCGGTGGTGAAGCGGCCGATGGAAAAACGGATCGAGCTGTGTGCCAGTTCGTCGCTGCGGCCCAGTGCGCGCAGCACGTAGGACGGCTCGAGGCTGGCCGAGGTACAGGCGGAACCTGAAGAGACCGCCAGATCCTTGATCGCCATGATCAGGGACTCGCCCTCGACGAAATTGAAGCTGACGTTGAGGTTGTGCGGAACACGCTGGTCCATGTCGCCGTTCAAGTGCACTTCCTCGATGTCCTTGAGCCCGTTGTAGAGGCGGTCGCGCAGCATGCGGATGCGCTCGTTCTCGGTTGCCATTTCTTCTCTGGCGATGCGGAAGGCTTCGCCCATGCCAACGATCTGGTGCGTGGCGAGCGTTCCGGAGCGCATGCCGCGCTCGTGGCCTCCGCCATGCATCTGCGCTTCGAGGCGCACGCGCGGCTTGCGACGCACGTACAGGGCGCCGACGCCCTTGGGACCGTAGGTCTTGTGCGCGGAGAACGACATCAGATCCACGGGCAGCTTCTTCAGGTCGATCGGCATCTTGCCAGTCGCCTGCGCCGCGTCGACGTGAAAGATCACGCCCTTCTCACGGCAGATCTTGCCGATGGAATCGATGTCCTGGATCACGCCGATCTCGTTGTTGACCGCCATCACGGAGACCAGCACCGTGTCGGGTCGGATGGCGGCACGGAATGCGTCGAGGTCGAGCAGGCCGTTTTCCTTGACGTCCAGATAGGTCGCCTCGAAACCCTGGCGCTCCATTTCGCGCAAGGTGTCGAGCACCGCCTTGTGTTCGGTGCGAACGGTGATGATGTGCTTGCCCTTGGTGCCGGAATAGAAA
>JBAPWR010000156.1:0-13092 GCA_049283775.1 Thiobacillus sp. | reverse complement strand
TCCATTGGCTGATGGCACTGGGACTGGTCGCCAACTTCGCCTTCGGCACCTATATGCACGACCTGCCGCTGTCGCCTCAGAAGCTGCAGTACTACTCGTGGCACAAGTGGGCGGGGATCGTCCTGCTGGGGCTGGTGACCCTGCGCCTGGCGTGGCGGCTGGTGGTCCGCCCCCCCGCGCTGCTGCCGGCACCAGTCTGGCAGCGGAAGGTCGCTCACCTGCTGCACGCACTCCTTTATATATTGATGTTCGCGATTCCCCTGTCGGGCTGGATGATGAGCTCGGCCAGCGGCTTTCCGGTGGTGCTGTTCGGCGCGTGGCAACTGCCCGACCTGGTGCCCAAGGACAAGCCGCTGTTCGAGATATTGAAGGACATACACGAGGCGCTGAACATCGGGCTGCTGGTGCTGGTGATCGTGCATGTGGCGGCTGCGCTGAAGCACCACCTTGTGGACCGGGATGCGACGCTGCGAAGGATGCTGCCCTGGGTGGGGAAGTGAGGAGTTCAGGCCGGGGTTGAGCCGCGGAACTCGGCAATGTCATTCCGGCGGAGCGTGGTTGTCGCCGCTTCAGCGGCTCTGCAACCACGGCCTACCCCTCGCGGGTGCAAGCCGGAATCCAGTCGAACTAGGCAGATGGACCGCGGCGTCCGCCGGGGTGACGGCTTGTTTGGGGACTTCATGGACTGAACAGGACGGAGCGTGATTCTTTTTGCTGAACAGCTTGTCGGAGATTTTTACAGGGCGGTGAGAGGGGCCGCCGGTGGTGGAGCCGGGCAGGGTTGATCGGCCCGGGGGCGCGGGCATCCCACCATCCCGAGGACCGACCACAAATTGGTGCCGGTTCAGATCCGCCATACCCCCGGTGTCGCGAGCTGCACGGAAAGAACTTCTACCCTTCGTCGCTCCAAGGATCGACCGTATGCAGCCCATCAATGTTCGCAAAATCGCGAGTATTGCGGGTGACCAAAGGCAATCCATGCGCCAGGGAGATGGCTGCGATCTGTGCGTCCTCGGTACTGATCGGCTGTCCGGCTCGGGTCCTCGCGGCAACGATCATGGCGTAGAGGTCTGCAGCCTGATCATCGAAGGGCAGGCAGGACCTGCCGAATTCCTCGCTGAACATCTGGCCGGCCGCTTTTGCCAGCCCATCCCTGCGCCGGCCTGATGGCAGCAGTTCGATGCCCAGCATGATTTCGGCGCGGGTGATGGCGGTAACCAGAAAAGGCGTTTGATTCCTGTCGGCAAACCAGGTAACGACCCCCGCATCCGGGTGGGGCCGCATCAACTCGGACAGCACGTTGGTGTCCAGCACCATGCCGGACATCATGCTTCGTCGAATTGTGGTGCGGGACGACTCGGGCGGCGCGTTGGGATCGGCAGGTTGTCGACATCGAGTCCGGCAAACCGGCGGCCGATACGTTCGGCCAGGCTACCGCCGGGGACGGGAGGCGCAAGCGTCTGCCGCAGGATCTGCCGCGCTTCTTCCTCCATGGAACGGCCATGCTGTGCGGCACGCATGCGTAGAACCGCTTTGACGTTGTCGTCCAGGTTGCGGATGGTTAGATTGGCCATGATCGTTCCCGTTTAGAAAAATGATTGCATTGTATTCATTGCTATCAATGACTGCAACCGCGCGATCGAAGCCTGGGATTGATGCGCCGCGAGGGCGCGCTTCGCTTGCCCGGGCGGTTCGCTTCACCCCACCCCCCTCGAGGTGGAGAAAGCTTATTTTGTGAAGGGCACCTTCGCCCCGATTACGCACTGTGGCGTATCGACCACCATCGCTACAGTTGACTCAGTAATCGGCCCGTGGCGGGCCTCCCACAGATAAAAACTGCTGTTTACCTCACCGCTTCCTTCAACTGCTCGAGAATCGCCGGGTTCTCCAGGGTGGAGGTGTCCTGGGTGATCTCCTCGCCTTTGGCGAGGTTGCGCAGCAGGCGGCGCATGATCTTGCCGGAGCGGGTCTTGGGCA
Source organism: Thiobacillus sp. (assembly GCA_049283775.1). Taxonomy (GTDB): domain Bacteria; phylum Pseudomonadota; class Gammaproteobacteria; order Burkholderiales; family Thiobacillaceae; genus Thiobacillus. The sequence continues at coordinate 11,115 of JBAPWR010000156.1, read as the reverse complement.
GGTTGTCGCCGAAGCGGATCTCGTCGGGCTTGGCGATCGGGCCAATTTCCTTGCCGACCCAGTCGCGCAGTTCGGCGACGATTCTCTTCGCCTCTTCGCCGGTGGCGCGCTGGCCTTTGAGCACGACGTAGGCGACCACCGCCTCGCCCTTGACCTCGTGCGGCTTGCCGACCACGGCGGCTTCGGCCACCAGCGGGTTGGAAACCAGCGCCGACTCGATTTCCATCGTGCCGAGACGATGCCCGGAGACATTGAGCACGTCGTCGATGCGACCCATGATCCAGAAGTAGCCGTCGGCGTCGCGGTGCGCGGAGTCGCCGGCGAGATAGATCTTGCCGCCGAGCTCCTCGGGGAAATAGGTTTTCTTGAAGCGCTCGGGGTCGCCCCACAGGGTGCGCAACTGGCTCGGGAAGGGACGCTTGATGACGAGGTAGCCGCCGCTGCCCTTTTCCACCGGGCCGCCGTGCTCGTCGGTGATCGCCGCCATGATGCCGGGCAGCGGCAGGGTGCAGGAGCCGGGCTTGGTCGGCACCGCGCCGGGCAGCGGCGCGATCATGTTGGCGCCGGTCTCGGTCTGCCACCAGGTATCGACGATCGGGCAGCGCTCGCCGCCGACGACCTCGTGGTACCACATCCAGGCTTCAGGGTTGATCGGCTCGCCGACCGTGCCGAGCAGGCGCAGCGACGACAGGTCGAACTTGCCGGGCAGGTCGGAGCCGAGCTTGATCAGGCTGCGGATCGCGGTCGGCGCGGTGTAGAAGGTGGTGACCTGGTGCTTCTGGATGGTTTCCCAGAAACGCCCGGGATGTGGGTAGGTCGGGATGCCTTCGAAGATGACTTCGGTCATGCCGAGCGCCAGCGGGCCGTAGGCGACGTACGTGTGGCCGGTGATCCAGCCGACGTCTGCAGTGCACCAGTAGACGTCGTTGTCGGCCTTGGCGTCGAACACCCACAGCATCGAGAGCATCGCGCCGAGCAGGTAGCCGCCGGTGGAGTGCTGCACGCCTTTCGGCTTGCCCGTCGAGCCGGACGTATAGAGGATGAACAGCGGATGCTCGGCGCTGACCCACACCGGCTCGCAGCTTTCGGCCTGAGTCTGCGCCAGTTCGTGCCACCACAGGTCACGCGGGCCCCAGCCGACGTTGCCGCCGGAGCGACGGTAGACGATGACGCGTTCGACGCAGGAGGTGTCCCCCATCGCCAGCGCCTCGTCGACGGCGTGCTTCAGCGGCACGGCCTTGCCGCCCCGCAGCGATTCGTCGGCGGTGACGACGATCTTGGCCCGGGCGTCCTCGATGCGCTCGAACAGGCTCTTGGCGGAGAAGCCGCCGAACACCACCGAATGGATGGCGCCGATGCGGGCGCAGGCCTGCATCGCCACCACCGCCTCGATGCTCATCGGCATGTAGACGATGACGCGGTCGCCCTGACCCACGCCGAGCGACTTCAGGCCGTTGGCGAACTGGCACACCCGGGCGTGCAGTTCCTTGTAGCTGACCTTGGTGACCGTGCCGTCGTCGGCCTCGAAAATCAGCGCGGTCTTGTCGCCCCGGGTCGCCAGGTGGCGGTCGAGGCAGTTGTAGGAAACGTTGAGCATGCCGTCGTCGAACCACTTGTAGAACGGCGCCTCGCTCTCGTCGAGGATGTTGCTGAAGGGCTTCTGCCAGCTGATGTGCTGGCGCGCGAGATCGGCCCAGAAACCCTCGTAGTCGGATTCGGCCTTGCTGCACAGGGCGCGGTAGGCGTCCATCCCCGGAACGTTGGCCTGTTTGACGAAGCTTTCCGACGGGGGAAATACGCGGGTTTCGGTCAGGACCGATTCGATGGATGCCATGCTTGTCTCTCCACTGATAGAGTTATGCGATCAACGCTAAATTCTACTGCAAGCCATGCCCGATAGCGCGCCCGACCTCCTCTCCCACTGCTCCCGTTTCGGCCGCCGCCTGCTCGCGGCGCAGCCGGCACTGATCGAGGAGATCACCACCCACCTGGACCAGGCCTGCACGCGGGAATGGATGCAGGCCTACATCGACACCCCGCCGTGCGCCGACGACAGCGCCCTGCACCAGCGCCTGCGCCAGTTGCGGCAGCGGGTGTGGCTGCGCACCACGGCGCGCGACCTGGCCGGGCTGGCCGACCTCGCCGAGGTCACCGGGGTAATGTCGGCGCTGGCGGAAGTGGCGATCAAGGCCGCACTGGCCTTCCACCATGCCGCGCTCGCCGAGCGCCACGGCGAGCCGCGCGACGCCCACGGCAATCCGCTCAGGCTGGTGGTGATCGGCATGGGCAAGCTCGGCGGCGGCGAACTCAACGTGTCGTCGGACATCGACCTGATCTATCTCTATCCCGAAGAGGGCGACACCGCGTCCGACGATGCGGCGGCGACGATCCGCTCGCTGTCCAACCACGAGTTCTTCATCCGCCTCGGGCGCAGGCTCAGTGGCGCCATCTCGGAGAACACCGGCGACGGCCACGTCTTCCGCGTCGACCTGCGGCTGCGCCCATGGGGCGACGCCGGTCCGCTGGCGATGAGCTATCCGATGCTGGAGGACTACCTGATGGCGCAGGGCCGGCCGTGGGAGCGCTACGCCTGGATCAAGGCGCGCGCCCTGACCGGCAACCGCCTCGATGAACTGAACGCGATCGTGCGCCCCTTCGTCTTCCGAAAATATCTCGACTTCGGCGCCTTCGCCGCGATCCGCGACCTGCACGTGCAGATCCGCCGCGAGGTGGCGCGGCGGGAGATGCAGCACAACGTCAAGCTCGGCCCCGGCGGCATCCGCGAGATCGAGTTCACCGCCCAGGTGTTCCAGCTGATCCGCGGTGGCCAGATCCCGTCGCTGCAGCAGCGCCCGACGCTGAAGGTCCTGGGCGAGCTGGCGAAGAGCGGGTTGATGACGGCGGACGCGCACGCCGAGCTGTCGCAGGCCTACGACTTCCTGCGCCGCCTCGAGCATCGCCTGCAATACCTCGACGATGCGCAAACCCAGTTGCTGCCGGACGACGCCGAGTCGCAGGCGATGGTCGCTACGGCGATGGGTTGCGCCGACTACCCTGCCCTGCTGAGCCAGCTCGACCAGCACCGCAACAAGGTGACGCGGCATTTCGAGCAGATCTTCGCCGCGCCGCAGACCGACCAGCAGAGCCACCCGCTGACCGCGCTGTGCTGCGGACCGATCGACGATGCCACGGCGCATTCGCTGCTGGCGCGCACCGGCTACGACGACCCGCCGCGCGCGCTGGCGACGCTGGACTCGCTGCGCAAGGCCTCGGCGCAGCTGCCGGAGACGACCCAGTTGCGCCTCAACGCGCTGTTGCCGACGGCGCTCGACATCATCGGCAGCCTGGTCAACGCCGAGGACACCCTGGACCGCTTCGCCGCCCTGATCCAGGCGATCGCGCGCCGCTCGACCTATCTTGCACTGCTCGGCGAATACCCGTCGGCGCTCAGGCAACTCACCCGCCTGCTCGCAGCCAGCCCCTGGGCAGCGCAGATGCTGACGCGCCAGCCGGCGCTGATGGACGAGCTGATCGACCCACGCCAGCTGATGGAGCAACCCGACTGGCCGGCGCTGGCCGCGCGCCTCACCGCCGACCTCGACGCCCAGGCCGGCGACACCGAACAGCAGATGGATACGCTGCGGCGCTTCAAGCAGGTGCAGACCCTGCACCTGCTTGCGCAGGACGTGGCAGGTACGCTGACGGTCGAGCGCCTGTCCGACCACCTCAGCGCGCTGGCGGAAACCCTGCTCGCCGAAACCCTGCGGCGCTGCTGGGACGGACTGAAGAACCGCCACCGCGACACGCCGCGCTTCGCCGTCGTCGGCTACGGCAAGCTCGGCGGCAAGGAGCTGGGCTACGCCTCCGACCTCGACATCGTCTTCCTCTACGACGACGAGGACGAACGGGCGCAGGTCATCTATGCCCGCCTGGCGCAGCGCATCAACACCTGGCTGACCACGCTGACGCCCGCCGGCATCCTCTACGAGACCGACCTGCGCCTGCGCCCGGACGGCGCCGCCGGCCTGCTGGTCAGCAGCGTCGAGGCGTTCCGCAACTACCAGATGCAGCACGCCTGGACCTGGGAGCATCAGGCGCTGACGCGCGCCCGCTTCGTCTGCGGCGACGCCGACATCGGCGCGACGTTCGAGACCTTCCGCCGTGAACTTCTTTGCCTCCCGCGCGACGCGGCGAAGCTGCGCGGCGAAGTGCTGGAGATGCGCGAGAAGATGCGCGCCGGCCACGTCAACGACAGCGAGCTGTTCGACCTCAAGCACGACCCCGGCGGCATCGTCGATGTCGAGTTCGCGGTGCAGTATCTGGTGCTGTCGCATGCCCACGCCCACCCCAACCTGACCGACAACGTCGGCAACATCGCCCTGCTGCGGCGCGCCGCCGAACTCGGCCTGCTGCCGGAAACGGTCGCCCTGCCGGCTGCCGACGCCTACCGTGAACTGCGGCGCATGCAGCATGCGGTCAAGCTCGGCGGCGCCGAGTACGCCCGCGTGCCGCATTTCGATACCGACGGTTATCCTGAAGCGGTGCGCGCCCTGTGGACCGAGGTCATGGGCGAGCCTGCCGTGCATGGTGACGGCGCGGCAAAGCTGGCATGATGCGCATGATTCGCCACCCAGGATGCCGATCGTGAAATCTGCCAACCCCGCCGCCAACGAAGCCCTGCGCCAGTTCCGCCTGATTTTCGGCGCGGTGCGGCAGCACTTTCAGGCAGTCGAAAAATCCTGCGGGGTGAGCGGCGCGCAGATCTGGGCGATGGCCGCCTTGCGCGAAACTCCGGGAATGAAGGTCTCGCAACTGGCGCAGGCGCTGTCGATCCATGCCTCCACCGCCAGCAACCTGCTGGACAAGATCGAGAAGGCCGGGATGGTGCGGCGCGAGCGCGGCAGCGAGGATCAGCGCGTTGTCAGGCTCTACCTCACCCCCGCAGGGGAAGCAGCGCTGGCCCATGCGCCGCGCCCGCTCACCGGCATCCTCACCCACGCGCTGGGCAAGCTGCCCGAAGAGGCGCTGGCGCGGCTCAACCACGACCTCGCCCAACTGATTGCGCAAATGGGTGAAGTCAACGTCAAGGACGCCGAAAAGCCGCTGTCGGAGCTGTGACGGCCTGCGCCACCGCAGGACACCTGTAATGGTAGGAGCCGCGCCTCGCGGCGATACGGTGTCGGATGCTCCACTCACGGCTGATCGCCGCGGGGGCGCGGCTCCCACAGGTCAAGCCCGGAGGCGGTGGTGGTGTGTTTTGTGGGAGACTCTATGTCTCCATGCAAGTCCGGACAGGGCGGTGGCATGGTTTTGTGGGAGCACCCGCAAGGGTGGGCCGTGGTTGTAAGCCGCTTCGCCAAGGGATACACCTTCGGATAAAGCGGCAACAACCTCGCTCCCCCGCCCCCGGGGCGATCAACGATCAGAAAATCCACCAATCAAGCCATCAACCCCATGCGGGCCTGTCACTCTCCGCGATACTCGGCCTTTCAACCCCTTGCCTTCCGGCGCTCGCGGCGTCGCCGCCAGGCGCGCAGGATGCGTATCCGCCAGGTCCAGTGCACGGCGAAATAGATCAGCACCGACAGGCTTGCTGCCAGCGTAAGCAGCCCCACCGCCAGCGGCGCGCCCACGGTGGCCAGGCGGTCCATCCACAGCGCCATCCCGGTGGCGGTCTTTGCCGCGACCCGGTCGATATCGACCGCGACCACCGGCACATCGGCGTGCCCCAGCATCCAGACGCCGAGGTGGTAGGCCGCGTAGTAGACCGGTGCGAAGGTGAAGGGATTGGTAATAAGGGTGCTGCCGACCGCGGCCGGAATGTTGGCGCGCAGCAGCAGCGCCGCCACCGCGGCGAAGAAGATCTGCGCCACCGGGATCAGCAGGCCGAAGAACACGCCGATGGCGATTCCCAACGCGATGCCGCGGCGGTTGACATGCCATAGCCGAGGATGCTGCAGGGTCGGCCCCATCCAGCGCAGCATGCGGTGTTCCCGCAGGACATGCGGTTCGGGCAGGTAGCGGCGAAAACGCTCGGGCAGCATCGATGGCTTCAGGCGGCAGGTGGGTTGGGGGCCGGGTCGTCGTGTATGACGGTCTGATCGGGGGAAAGGTTTAACGCCCGCAGGGTCGCGGCTGCCTTCAGGGCCTGCTCGGCCAGCCGGCGCATCCGGCTGAGGCGACGCAGGCACAGTTCCATGTCGCGGATATCGAACTCGCCGCGCGCGCCCTCGGCCAGGACTTCCGCCTTGAGCGCACGATACTGGTGCTGCATCTGGTCGAGGCGCTCGTCGGGATCGATCTGTTCCTCGCTGCCGCCATCTTCCAGCGAGGCTTTCGTCTGTTCCATGAACTGCCTGATCCGCTCGCGCAGGGCCGGCGAACCGAGGGTACTGGGATGGGGCATCGCGGCCAGTTCTGCAGCCGTTTCAGCTACCGCGTCGTAATAGCGTCCGGCACGCAGCACCTCGGGCAGGCGCTGGGCGCTTTCGACCGCCATGCTGACGCGGTGCAGCTCGGCGATGAAGCGGGCGATAGCGACATTCAGCTGCGCCACCACCGCCTGTTCCGGCAGCGACAGCGGCGCTCCGGTTTTCTCCATGCTCCACACCCGGCGCGCCCCGCGCAGGGCGATCCTTCCCATCCGCCGCAGTTCCTGCAGCAGCGCATCGAGCGCCAGCGCCGGCACGCTCAACACGGTGTTGTCGAGGTGACGCGGTTTCGCCTCGTCCTCCTCGGCAGTGCGGAAGTGGCGGGCCAGAAAAGTCGCCAGACGCGCTCCCAGCGGCCACATCAGCATCACGCCGAGAATGTTGAAGGTGGTGTGGAACAAGGCCAGGGTCACTGCCGGCGCGGCTTCCAGCTCCATCCAGTCGCGCACCCGCTCGATGGCATCGATCATCCACGGCAGCAGCAGCAGTGCCACCGCCCCGGTCAGCAGGTTGAACAGCACGTGCGCAGCGGCGGCGCGGCGCGCGTTAGGAGTGGCGCCGAATGCCGCCAGCAGCGCGGTCACGGTGGTGCCGATGTTGGCGCCGATCACCACCGCAGCGGCATCCTCGATATTCAGCAGGCCACCCTGTGCCGCGGTGAGCGTGATAGCCAGCGCCGCGCTGGAACTTTGCATCAGCACCGTGAGCAGGGCCCCGGCACCGACGTGCGCCAGCACGCCGAGCACGCCGCTGCCTCCTGGCAGTGCCATCTGCGCGCCGAGGTCGGTGAAGGTGTCCTTGAGGATGTCGATGCCGAGGAACAGCACGCCGAAACCTGCCAGCGTCATCCCCAGCGCGCCGCGCCGGCGTCCCTCGCCGGTGAAATGCAGCAGCATGCCGACGCCGATCATCGGCAGCGCCAGCGCCTCGATCTTGAAATTGAGTCCGACCAGCGCCACCAGCCAGCCGGTCATGGTAGTGCCGACGTTGCTGCCGAACAGCACCCACAGCGCCTGCGCGAGCGTCAGCAGGCCGGCGTTGACGAAACCGATGATGGCGACCGTGACCGCCGAGGACGACTGCACCAGCGCGGTAATCAGCACCCCCGAGGCGAGGCCGCGCAGGCGGGTGCCGGTCGAGCGCGCGAGGATGCGCTCGAGCGCCGGACCCGCGGCGAGCTTGAGGCCGTCCGTCATCAGCCACATGCCGAGCAGAAAGAGGCCTACGCCGCCGGCCAGGCCGCCGACAAGGATGGGAACAGACATCAGGCTTTCGCTTGTTCAGTCAATGGCGGAATTCTACCGGCACGCCGGGGGGCGGCGGGACTGTTCGCGGCGTCGCACCGGAAATCCGCCAGCGTAGCCTGCTCGAGTCTCCTCATTCAGCCGCCATGCCGCGCAATCGGCGGCGCGCGAACAGCTTGCGGATTTCCTCGACCCACAGCACCAGGCTGGCGGCAGCGATGATCAACAGGTAATCGGCCGCAGGGATCGGCACGGTATGGAACAGGGCGTTGAGCGCCGGCGTGTAGACCACCGCAATCTGCAGCAGGATGCCCAGGATCAGCCCCCCCAGCAGCCACTTGTTGCGGATCAATCCGAAGCGCAGCGCGGACCGCGTTTCGGATTGGCAATTGAGGACGTTGAACCATTGGCAGGCCGCCAGGACGGTGAAGGTTTCGGTCTGTACCAGCTCGAACGGCACGCCGCTCGACAGGCGCCAGATGAAAAAACCCAGCGTCGACAGGGCCATCGCCGGCGTCATCAGGACGATGCGCCCGAGCAGCGCGCGGCTCAGCAGCGGCTCGCCCATCGGCACCGGCGGGCGGCGCATCTCGTCGCCCTCGGGCGGCTCCATGATCAGGTTCACCGTGACCGTGCCCTCGGTAACGATGTTGATCCAGAGGATCTGCACCGCCGCCAGCGGCAGCGGGTAGCCGAACAGCAGGGCCAGCATCAGCACGGCGATCTCGGCCATCGAGGTGGCGAACAGGTAGAGGATGACTTTCTTGAGGTTGCGGTAGACCAGCCGCCCCTCCTCGACCGCGTTGACGATGGTGCTGAAGTTGTCGTCGGTGATGACGATCTTGGCGGCGTTCTTCGCCACCTCGGTGCCGGTGATGCCCATCGCCACGCCGACGTCCGCGCGTGCCAGCGCAGGCGCGTCGTTGACGCCGTCTCCGGTCATCGCCACCACCTGCCTGCGCGACTGGAAGGCCTCGACGATGCGCAGCTTCTGCGCCGGGTAGACGCGGGCGAAGACGGCGATGTGGTCGAGGTTGAGGCGGAGTTCCTGCTCCGGCATCTTTTCCAGCTCCCAGCCGTCTACGGCGCGATCACCCTCGCGGGCAATGCCGAGCATGCGCGCGATGGCGAGGCCGGTGATCTTGTGGTCGCCGGTCACCATCACCGGGCGTATGCCGGCACGCTGGCATTCCTCGACAGTCGCCTTCATTTCCGCGCGCGGCGGGTCCATCTGCCCGACCAGGCCGAGCAGCAACACCTTGCCATCAAGCTGGCTCAGGGCCGCGTCGGGATCGAGGACGGTGTCCGGCACCAGCCCGACCGCCAGCACGCGCAAGGCCTGACTCGCCATCGCTTCGGCCTGCTGCAGGACACGGCTGCGCCGGGTATCGTCGAGCGGGACGGCCCGGCCCGCCTCGACCGCCTGGCCGCACAACTCGAGCACGGCTTCCGGGGCGCCCTTGACATAGACCTGGCGCGCACCCGACTCGCCGGCATGCCCGGTCGCCATCATCTTGCTGGCGGAGTCGAAAGGAATTTCGCCCCGCCGCGGCTGGTTGCGGTCGAGCGCCCCGGGGTCGAACCCGCCCTTCATCGCCAGGGTGATCAGCGCGGCCTCGGTCGGGTCGCCTAGCGCGCGCCAGCGCGGATCCTCCTGATCGGGCGGAACCAGCCTGGCGTCGTTGCACAGGGCGACCGCTTCGAGCAGCTGCCTGACAGCGGGATCGTCCGCGACCTCGCGGCCATCCTCGCGCAGTTCTCCTTCGGGCGAGTAGCCGCTGCCGCTCACCGTGATCGTCCGCTCGTCCGGCAGCCAGAGCTGGGTGACGGTCATCTCGTTGCGCGTCAATGTGCCGGTCTTGTCGCTGCAGATGACCGAGGTCGAGCCGAGGGTCTCCACCGCCGACAGGCGTCGCACGATGGCGCCGCGCGCAGCCATGCGCTGCATGCCGACCGCGAGCGCGATGGTCATCGCCACCGGCAGGCCTTCCGGCACCATCGACACCATCTGGCTCACCGCAACCATGAAGATGTCGGTGAAGGGCAGGCCGCGCAGCAGCCCCAGCCCGAGCACGATGACGAGCATGGCCAGCGCGGCGGCGACCAGGTAGCGACCGAATTGCGCGATGCGGATTTGCAGGGGCGTGTCGGGCTCCTCCGCCGAGGTGGTGAGTTCGGCGATCTTGCCAAGCTCGGAGGCTTGCCCGGTGGCTACGACCAGGGCACGTCCCCGACCCGAGGTGATGTGGGTACCGGAAAACACCATGTTGGTCCGCTCCGCCAGCAGCGTCTCCTCAGGCAGCACGCCGGTCTGCTTGGCCACGGGAAGCGATTCGCCGGTCAGCGCGGCCTCGCCCGCCTCGAGCGAGACCGACTCGGTCAGCAGGGCATCGGCAGCCACGGCGTCACCCGAAGCCAGCGCCAGCAAATCGCCCGGCACCAGCCCGCGGCTTTCGATGGTCTGCTCCATCCCGTCACGGATCACCCGCACGTTGACTGTGGACAGGCGTTGCAATGCAGCCATCGAGCGTTCCGCCCGGCCCTCCTGGAACGCGCCGATGACGGCATTGACGAACACCACGGCGAGGATTACCAGGGCGTCGCCGTGCTTGCCGAGCAGCAGGGCGAGCGCGGCGGCGATGAACAGGATGTAGATCAGCGGGCTTTGAAACTGGCTGAGGAAGAGCCGCGCCAGCGAGCGTTTTTCCGCTTCCGGCAGGACGTTTTCAGCGTAACTGGCAAGACGTCTCGCAGCCTCCTCGCCGCTCAGCCCCTTGCGGCTGTCGGTCTCCAGCACGGACGCGGCAGCGCTTGCATCGATGGCATGCCAGGCCGGGACCGGCTGCTCATGATCACCGTCCATACAGGTAGAGGAACAGGGTGTTCAACAAATAGATGACCAGCAGCAGCAGGCTGATCCAGCTGACCGTGCGTACGACGCGCGAAGGCGGTCGCAGCACCAGTCCGACGACCGCCAGCCCGCTCATCATCATGGCGGAGAAAGCCGAGGCGGCGTGGCTGAGCGAGACGTCGGCCAGCAGCGGTCCCGGCAGGTAGGCCAGGTCGTCGATGGCGAGGATGGCGATATTGAACAGGTTGCTGCCGAACAGGTTGCCGATGGCGAGGTCGACCGCGCCCATGCGCAGCGCGGCGACCGTCACCACGACTTCCGGAGCCGAAGTCACCGCGGCGACGAACAGCGTCCCGACGAAGCTCTGCTCCCAGGCCATCGCCATTGCCAGATCGCGGGCGATGAAGGGCAGCCAGATGCCGGCCGCCACCACCGCGACCGCGGCCCATGCATAGCCCCGAATCGCCTGCCGGAGGCTGACGTCGGGATGGAGCTCGGCCCGGTCCTCGACGTATTCTCTGAGCTGGGCCTGCTCGTAGTGGTAGAGCGAGCGCATCGCCAGCAGATACAGCAGCAGGATCACCGGGGT
>JBAPWR010000155.1:0-5870 GCA_049283775.1 Thiobacillus sp. | reverse complement strand
GCATTCTGCAGCACGGTCATGGTGTTCATGACCTCCTCGTAGCGCACGCCCTTGTCGGCCGCGATCACCACTGGCTGGTCTGGACGCGCACGATGCAACTCGAGAATTTCATCGGCCAGACGGATTTTGGGAATTTTTCGTTCCTTGCCGCCCGCGGCTCGATCACGCAACAGGTATTCGCCCGACTCCTTGATGATGACTTCCAGCGGCAGGGAGGGGGTCTGCGAGGTCTGGCCGACACTCGGCAAATCGACCTGGCCCGGATTGATGAACGGCGCGGTGATCATGAACACCACCAGCAGCACCAGCATGACGTCGATCAGCGGAACGACGTTGATCTGGGCCATCTGTTTGCGGGAACGTGCCATGGATCAGGCGGGCTTGGTGGCCTGGCGCTGCAGGATGTTGGAAAACTCCTCCATGAAGCTTTCCATGCGATTGGCCAGACGGTCGATATCGTGGGTATAGAGGTTGTAGCTGACCACGGCCGGAATCGCCGCGAACAGTCCCATGGCAGTGGCGATCAGGGCCTCGGCGATGCCTGGCGCCACCTGCGCCAGGGTCGCCTGAGAGACCGAGGCCAGGCTCTGAAACGCCAGCATGATGCCCCACACCGTTCCGAACAGGCCGATGTAGGGCGAGACCGAGCCCACCGTGGCGAGAAAGGAGAGATGCGATTCCATGCTGTCCAGTTCGCGCTGATAGGTCGCGCGCATGGCGCGCCGCGTGCCGTCCATGATGACGTTGACCGAGACCCCGGTCTGTCTCCTCAGCTTGAGAAACTCTCGGAAGCCGGCCTCGAAGATGCGCTCCATCTCGCCCGCGCCTTCGCGTTCGGCCGCCACCCGCTGATACATCGCGTTGATGTCGCCGCCGCCCCAGAATTCGCGCTCGAAGCTCTCGGTCACCCGCGCCGCGCGCTTCAGCGCGAACAGCTTGATGAAGATGTACCACCACGACATCAGCGAGGCGATGGCCAGCAAAACCATGACCGCCTGGACAGGTACCGAGGCATGGATGATGAGGTGAAGCAGGGACAGGTTCTGGCTGAGGTCGGGATTCACGGCTGCCGGGTGATTTGTTGAAGAAGGGCCGCAGGTATTTTAGCGGGTTTGAAGCGCGCCGCGTCGACGCAGACCAGCCTGACCGACGCGCAAGCCAACCGGGTTGGTCCGGCAGCGATTTCCTGTTCCACGTCGATGCTGGCACGCCCTGCCTCGACCAGCCGGACCGACACGTCGAGCAGATCGTTGAAGCGCGCCGGCGCAAGGTAATCGATTTCGACCCGGCGCACGACGAAGACGATGCCCTGCTCGTCGCGCAACTGGTCCTGTTCGAAGCCCAGTTCGCGCAGCCACTCGGAGCGCGCCCGCTCCATGAAGCGCAGATAATTGGCGTAATACACCACGCCGCCTGCGTCGGTGTCTTCCCAGTAGACCCTGACCGGCAGGCTGAACATGACTCAGAACAGGTCGGCAGCGGCGTCGGATGACGGCGTCGCCAGGCCGAAATGCCGGTAGGTCAGCGCAGTCGCGATGCGTCCGCGCGGGGTGCGTTGCAGGTAGCCCTGCTGGATCAGGTAGGGCTCCAGCACGTCCTCGATGGTGTCGCGCGCCTCGCCGATCGCCGCCGCTAGGTTGTCCAGGCCCACCGGTCCACCCATGAACTTTTCCACCACCGCCGACAGCAGCTTGCGGTCCATCACGTCGAGCCCGGCGTGGTCGACGTCGAGCATCACCAGCGCCGCATCCGCCACCGCACCGGTGGCGCGTCCTTGCGCCTTGACCTCGGCATAGTCGCGCACCCGCCGCAGCAGGCGGTTGGCGATGCGCGGAGTGCCGCGCGAGCGGCGGGCAATTTCCAGCGCACCGGCCTCGTCCAGTTCCATTTTGAGCAGGCCGGCCGAGCGGTGAACGATGAAGCCGAGCTCCTCCGGCGTGTAGAACTCCAGCCGCGCCACGATGCCGAAACGGTCGCGCAGCGGATTGGTCAGCATGCCGGCACGGGTGGTTGCGCCGATCAGGGTGAAAGGCGGCAGGTCGAGCTTGACCGAACGCGCCGCCGGGCCCTCGCCGATCATGATGTCGATCTGGAAATCCTCCAGCGCCGGATAGAGCACCTCCTCGACCACCGGCGACAGGCGGTGGATCTCGTCGATGAACAGAACGTCGTGCGGCTCGAGGTTGGTCAGGAGCGCGGCCAGATCGCCGGCGCGTTCGAGCACCGGGCCGGAAGTCTGCCGCAGGTTGACGCCCATCTCGCGGGCGATGATGTGCGCCAGGGTGGTCTTGCCGAGACCCGGCGGCCCGAACAGCAGCACGTGGTCGAGTGCCTCGCTGCGCTTCCGGGCGGCATGGATGAAGATTTCCAGCTGCTCGCGCGCCTTTACCTGGCCGACATATTCCGCCAGGGTACGCGGCCGCAGCGCGCGCTCGATCTGCTCCTCCTGCACGCTGACGGGTTCGGGGGCGATGAGGCGGTCGGTTTCGATCATGGCGCTAGCTTATCAGGCCTTGGACAGGAGTTTGAGGGCCTGGCGGATGGCGTCCTGCACCGGCAGGTCGGCTTCAATCTGGCGCAACGCCTCGGTCGCCTCGCGCTCGTTATAGCCGAGCGCGAGCAACGCCTGGCGTACGTCGTCCGACACGCTGGCCGGCCCCGTCGCCGCGATCGCGCCGGAGAAGACCGGCCTGCCCTTGAGTTCCAGCAGCAGGCGCTCGGCGGTCTTCTTGCCGATGCCGGGAACCTTGACGATGCGGCCCGCCTCCTGCGCCGCGATCGCCGCCGACAGGTCGTTGACCGATAGACCGGAGAGCACCGACAGCGCGGTCTTGGCGCCGATGCCGGAGACCTTGAGCAACTCCCGGAAGGCGGTGCGCTCGGTCTCCGAACCGAAGCCGTAAAGGAGATGGGCGTCCTCGCGGATCGCCAGATGGGTGAGCAGGCTGACCTTTTCGCCGATAGCGGGCAAATTGTAGAAAGTACTCATCGGCACGTCGATTTCATAGCCGACCCCGCCGACGTCGACCAGCACCTGCGGCGGATGTTTGGCCGCAAGGATTCCCGCAATTCGTCCAATCATCTTGCGTATCCGTTCATATCGGTTCTCCGACCCATACCAGGGTCGCTGCCAGCAGCAAGGGGAAAACATGTGCGGCCAGCAGCGTCAGCCGGATCGCCGGGGCCAGATGTTCAGGGGTCGCGGCGAAGCGCGTCAATTGGCGCCACGCCATCGCCGCCGGCAGCAGCGCAAGCAGCCCTGCGCCAGCGGCCAGCGGCAGCGCACCCAACACGAAACTACCCAGCAGCGAAAGGATGGCCAGAGAAAGGATCAGGCCGTAGCCGCGGGCAGCGATATCCGGCCGCAGCCGTGCCACCCAGTGCAGCTTGCCGCTGACGCGATCGGCCTCGCGATCGGGGAACTGGTTGATGAAAAGAATGTTCGTCACCAGCAGCGCATACGGCAATCCGGCCAGCCAGGGCAAGACGGCGAAATCACCGCGCTGGACGTAGTCGGTTCCGGCAACGATCAGCAGGAAGCCGGCAGCGACGCAAAATTCACCAAGCCCGCGACTGTTCAGTTGCAGCGGAGGCGCCGAATAGGCCCAGCCGATGACCAGGCCGGCGAGACCGATCCACAGCAGGCCGATTCCCGCCACACCGAGCAGCCATAGCCCACCAGCGACGGTGAGGGCGAACAGCACGCCGGCGAGCTGCAGTACCTGGCGCGGTGTCATCACCCCGTTCTGGATGAAGCGCGAACCGCCGGTGAATGGGTAGATACGCTGTGTGTTGCGCTCGTCGCTGCCATTGAGGTGGTCGCAATAATCGTTGAGGACATTGATGCCGGCGTGGGCCAGCACGGCCAGCAACAGGGTGACGAGGGCCAGACTCCAGCTGAACGAAACGCCCCCAGCCAGCGCCGTGGCAAAACCCAGCAGGCAGCCGGCCAGGGTGATGCTGAGGAAGGCCGGGCGCGTCGCCAGCAGGTAGCGGGCGAGGGGATTGGCGAGGCGCTCGGGTGTCGGCTCCGGCGATGAAGGCAGGGCTTTCAAACCAGGCGGCCTCCGCGCATCCGCCTGCCCGCCGTCGCCAGGGCGCCCAGCCCCATGCCGCCGTGCGCGTGGGCAATGGCGCAGGCCAGCGCATCGGCGGCGTCAGCCGTCGGGGCGGCAGGGAGATTGAGCAGGCGTTTCACCATCTCCTGCACCTGCTCCTTGGCCGCCTTGCCATGGCCGACCACCGCCTGCTTGACCTGCAGGGCCGTGTATTCAGCTACCGGCAACTGCTGGCTGACGGCTGCGCAGATCGCCGCACCGCGTGCCTGGCCGAGCAGCAGGGTTGACTGCGGGTTGACGTTTACGAAGACGATTTCGACCGCGCAGGCATCGGGCCGATGGGTATCGATCAGTTCGGTCAACCCGGCGAACAGCACGCCGAGTCGCTGCGGCAATTCGCCCTCGCCGCTCCTGATCACGCCGCTGGTCAGATAGGACAGCTTCTGACCCGACTTCTCGATCAGGCCGAAACCGGTAATGCGCAGACCAGGATCGATACCGAGGATGCGCATGCCGCCGTTCAGTCCGGCAACACCGCGTTGGTATAGACGTCCTGCACGTCGTCGAGGCTTTCCAGCGCATCGAGGATCTTCTGCATCTTCACCGCGTCATCGCCGGCAAGTTCGGTCTCGGCTTCGGGGCGCATTGTGATCTCGGCCACCGCCGGCTTGAAGCCCGCTTTCTCCAGCGCTTCCTTGACCGCCTCGAAGGCCTTGGGATCGGGCGAAGTCAGCACCTCGATCGAACCATCCTCGCTGGGGATGATGTCGTCGGCGCCGGCATCCAGGGCGACTTCCATCACCGCCTCTTCGCTCGCGCCCGGCTCGAGGATGATCTGGCCGCAGTGCTTGAACTGGAACGCGACGCAGCCGTCAGTGCCCATGTTGCCGCCATGCTTGGTGAAGGCGTGGCGCACGTCAGCTACGGTGCGGGTCTTGTTGTCGGTGAGGCAGTCGACCATCACCGCGACGCCGCCGATGCCGTAGCCCTCGTAACGCACTTCCTCGTAGTTCACCCCTTCGAGCTGGCCGGTGCCGCGCTTGACCGCGTTCTCGATGTTGTCCTTCGGCATCGACTCGGCTTTGGCCTTGTCGATCGCCAGCCGCAGCCGCGGGTTCATCGCCGGGTCACCGCCGCCCATCTTGGCGGCCACGGTGATTTCCTTGATAAGCTTGGTGAAAATCTTGCCGCGCTTGGCATCCTGGCGTCCCTTGCGGTGCTGGATGTTGGCCCATTTGGAATGTCCTGCCATGTTTCTTCCAACGCAAAAATAATGCGCGATTCTAGCACCGAGCCTCCCTCCCTCCGCTTCGGCATCGACCTCGGCGGCAGCAAGATCGAACTCATCGCGCTGGATGCCGGCGGCGAAGAAATCCTGCGCCGCCGCATCGCCACGCCGCACAACGATTACCCCGCCACGGTGGCTGCAATTGCCACGCTGCTGCAGCAAGCCGAGGTCGAACTGGGGCGATCCGGCAGCCTCGGCATCGGTACGCCCGGCGCGATTTCACCCGCCAGCGGCCTGATGAAAAACTGCAATTCGACTTGCCTCAATGGCCGGCCGCTGCAGCAGGACATCGAACTGGCACTGGGGCGCAAGGTGCGGATCGCCAACGACGCCGATTGCTTCGCGCTGTCGGAAGCGACAGACGGCGCCGGCGCCGGTGCCGAAAGCGCATTCGGGGTAATCCTCGGCACCGGCATCGGTGGCGGCGTGGTGGTGCGCGGCCAGCTGCTCGCAGGCGCCAATGCGATCGCCGGCGAATGGGGGCACTCGCCGCTGCCCTACTTCCAGTTCGCCCACGCCCAGGC
>JBAPWR010000154.1:0-4347 GCA_049283775.1 Thiobacillus sp. | reverse complement strand
GCCGAGCACGCTGCACGCACTGCGCAGCACCAGGTGCGCGGCATCACTCTGTCGCACCAGCAGCTCGACTATGCCAGGGCGCGCATCCGCGAGGCCGGCCTGACCGAACAGTGCAGCTTCGCCTTCCAGGATTACCGCGAGGAAGCCGCGCAGTACGACGGCATCGTCTCGATCGAGATGTTCGAAGCGGTCGGCGAAGCCTACTGGCCGGTCTACTTCAACACCCTCAAGCAGGCGCTCAAGCCCGGCGGGCGCGCCGTGGTGCAGACCATCCTGATCAACGACAAGCTGTTCGAGCGCTACCGCGAAGGCAGCGACTTCATCCAGCGCTATGTCTTCCCGGGCGGCATGCTGCCCAGCACCTCAATTTTCCTCGAGGAAGCAGGACGCGCCGGTTTCGTCGTCACTCGCGAGGAACACTTCGGTGTGGATTACGCCGAAACCCTGGCGCGCTGGCGCCAGGCTTTCCTGCCTCGCACCCAGGCGGTCAAGCAGCTGGGGTTCGACGAGCGCTTCCTGCGCATCTGGCATTTTTATCTGGCTTATTGCGAGGCCGGCTTCCGTGCCGGTTCGATCGATGTGGCTCAGTTCCGCCTCGAACACGCGGCATAGGCTGGCGATTGCCGCACTGCTGGCGGCGCTCGCCCTACCGGCCAGCGCCGGACCGGCGGGCGTCAATCTGCCATTCGAGACGGTCCAGGTCGGCCAGGGCACATTGCGATTCCTCGGCCTGCGGATCTACGACGCCACCTTGTGGGCTCCAGACGGAAGATGGCGGCCGGACGGCCCCTATGCGCTTGAACTGACCTACGCCAGAAAGATCGACCGCTCGAAACTCGCCGCCAGCACGGTGAATGAGATACGCAAGCAGCGCAAGCTGCCGCAACCCCTCCTATCCGACTGGGAAAAGCAGCTCGTTTCGCTGTTCCCCGACGTCGAACCCGGCGACCGCATCGCCGCGATCCGCATTCCCGGACAGGGGGTGAGTTTTCACGCCGGCCCGCGGCCGCTCGGCAGGATCGGGGACGAAGCCTTCGCCGAATCCTTCTTCGCCATCTGGCTCGACGCCAGCACCAGCGCCCCGGCCCTGCGCGACCGCCTGCTGGGCGGCTGAGGCATGTCGCCACTCGCCCGCTATCCCATCCTCGCCTATGGTGGCCTCGGCCTGCCGCTGGCGTTCGCCGCGTTGCCGCTCTACGTCCACCTCGCGCCTTTCTACAGCAGCCAACTGAGCCTGGCCCTGCTGGGTCTGATCCTGCTCGGGCTACGAGCTTTCGACGCCGTGATCGATCCGCTGCTCGGCGCCTTGTTCGACCGGTTTCCCCACCCGCGCAGGCTGATCCTGGTCTCCCTTCCCATGCTGGGCCTGGGCTGGGTGGGGCTTTTCAACCCGCCGTCGCAGGGCGTCGTGCCCTGGCTGATCGCCACCCTGGCACTGACCACCGTGGGCTACAGCCTCGCCAGCGTGGTGCACAACACCTGGGGGTCGCGCATCCACCCGGCCGCCCACGAGCGTACCCGCCTGTTCGCCGCACGCGAGGGATTCGGCCTGGTAGGCGTGGTGCTCGCCGCCGCGCTTCCGCTGCTGCTGAGTTCCGACCTGGCGAGCGGCCTGCAGGCGATGAGCTGGATCTTCCTCGTGCTGCTGGCGGTATTCGCTGGCTGGACCCTGCTGGATGCCCCGGCGATGCGCGCGGGTCTCGTATCCATGCCATTGCGAAACTTCCTCCGGCCCTTCGCCAACCTCTCCTTCTCCCGCTTCGTTCCCGGCTACCTGCTCAACGGCGTGGCGGCCGCGCTGCCGGCCACCCTGGTGATCTTCTTCATCGACGACGTGCTGCAGCTGAAAGCCTGGGGCGGGCTGTTCCTCGCCCTGTACTTCGTCAGCGGCGCCCTCGGGCTGCCGCTGTGGGTGGCGCTGGCGCGACGAATCGGCAAGCTCGAAGCCTGGCTCGCCTCGATGCTGCTGGCGGTGGTGACTTTCGCCGGCGCGTTCTGGCTCGGCAGCGGCGACCTGGTCGGCTTCGCGCTGGTTTGCGTCGCCTCGGGCCTGGCGCTCGGCGCCGACCTCGCGCTGCCGCCGGCGCTGGTGGCCGACTACATCGACGCCGACGAGCAGCCGCTGCCCGGGGCCTATTACGGCCTGCTGGGCTTTTTCGCCAAGTTCACCCTGGCGCTGGCGGCCGGGCTGGCACTACCGCTGCTGGACGCATTCGGCTACCAGCCGGGCGGCAGCCAGACCGCCGCACTGTCCGCCACCTACGCCCTGCTCCCCTGCCTGCTCAAGATCGCCGCCTTCGGCTGGTTCTGGGCCTGGCGTCCACGTCTTGATTCCGGAGTCTGCCCATGCTGAAACCCCTCGCCATCCTCTGCACCGTACTCGGCCTGACGGGCTGCGCCGGTGTTGCGCCCGAGACCTATCGCGAGCAGACGCCTAAGCTCGACCTCGCCAGCTATTTCAATGGCCCGCTCACCGCCTGGGGCTACTTCGCCGACCGTTCGGGCGAGGTCAAACGCCGCTTCACGGTGAAGATGGTGGGCGAGTGGCAGGGTGACCAGGGCACCCTGACCGAAGACTTCACCTGGTCGGACGGCACCACTTCGCAGCGTATCTGGCACATCACCCGGCTCGACGCGCACCGTTACGTCGGCCGCGCCGACGACGTCAAGGGCGAAGCCGCCGGGACCGCCTACGGCAATGCCCTGCAGTGGAAATACACGCTGCTGCTGCCGGTCGACGACAAGGTCTACGAGGTGCAGTTCGACGACTGGATGTATCTGATGGACGACGAGGTGATGCTGAACAAGTCGGAGATGCGCAAGTTCGGCTTCAAGCTCGGCGAAGTCGTGATCGCCTTCAGGAAGGGATCGTGAGCCTCAATCCGAAGATCGACGACTGGCGCGGCCTGCAGGTGTGGCTGATCGGTGCCAGTTCGGGCATCGGCGAGGCCACCGCGAAAGCCCTGATGCAGCGCGGCGCGCGGCTGGCGCTGAGCAGCCGCAATCGTGACGCGCTCACTGCGGTGGCTGACGGCAAGGCTCATGTCGCGGTCGCCGACATCACCGACCGCGCCAGTCTCGCCACCGCCTTCGACGAGGTTCGCGGGGCGCTCGGCGATATCGATCTCGCCATCGTCAACGCCGGCACCCATCGCCCGGTACGCGCCTGGGAACTCGACGCCGCGGCCGCCGAGCGACTGGTGCAGGTCAACCTGGTCGGCGCGATCAATGCCAGCGCGCTGCTCGCGCCCTATTTCGCCGCGCGCGGCAGCGGTCATCTCGCCGTCACCGCAAGCGTCTCCGGCTACGGCGGCCTGCCGACCGGCCTGGTATACGGTGCGACCAAGGCCGCGCTGATCAACTTCGCCGAAACCCTCTACCTCGATCTCGCGCCGAAGGGCGTCGCGGTGCACCTGATCAACCCCGGCTTCGTCAAAACCCCGCTCACCGACCTCAACGAATTCAGCATGCCGGCACTGATCGGCAGCGAGGAGGCGGCCGAGGAAATTCTCGACGGCATCGAACGCGGCGAATTCGAGATCCATTTCCCCAAGCGCTTTACCCGCAGCCTGAAACTGCTGAAACTGCTGCCCTATCGCTGGTACTTCCCGCTCGTCCACCGCATCACCGGACTATGAAACCGCTCGATTCCCTGTGCGACTATTTCGACACGCTCGACGCCGGCAAGCTCGATCGGCTCGATCGGCACTACGCCGCTGACGCCTGGTTCAAGGACCCGTTCCACGAAGTCAGCGGCATCGAGGCGATCCGCGCCATCCTGCGCCACACCTTCGACAAGCTGCCCGGTGCACGCTTTCGCGTCACCCGGCGTTTCCCCGGCGAGGGGCGCCACGCCGTGATCCTCTGGGAAATGGATTTCGTCATGCCGCTGACGCACCAGCCAACCACCATCAGCGGCGCGACCCACCTCGAGTTCGATGCCGACGGGAAGGTGGTGCGACACCGCGACTACTGGGATGCCGCCGAGGAACTGTACGCTCGCCTGCCGGTGCTCAAATGGATCATGCGTGCGCTGGCGCGCCAGGCGGCGGCGAAGACCTGAATCTTCACCACACAGGTAGGGCGGAAAAGCGCAGCGCCTTCCGCCAAACGTGACCAAGCGGCACGGTGCCCCGATAGTCCAGACCGCTGTCGCGGACACGGTCGAGGTTTAGCGGTGTTCCTTGAGTTCAAGGGGCCTATAGGGATGAGGCCTTTCTTGGAATGGCGGAAGGCGCTGCGCTTTTCCGCCCTACTTATGCGCTTAGGGGATGCTGCGGGGCTTCACCACGTGCCCTTCACAAGGCTTGACACCGACTCAGGGACAAATCGGCAGCGGCTTGCAGA
>JBAPWR010000153.1:0-6298 GCA_049283775.1 Thiobacillus sp. | reverse complement strand
CCAATCCCACCAGCGAACGACTCGCCGTGTGGCTGTGGAATGCCCTCCAACCCGCGCTGCCGGGTCTCGCCAAGCTCATCGTCATGGAGTCGCACGATTCGGGTTGCATCTACCGCGGCGAATCGTTGGAATAAGCGCAGGAGAATTAGGTTTCGCGGTCAGGAATTGGCACCTGATTTTTCACCGCGAAGGGCGCGAAGGAACGCGAAGTAAAGGCTGACGTGGATCAACGCGTCTTGCTGGAGGTGCAATAACAAAACGCCCGATCCACGGGCGTTTCAGCGTGCTGACAAAGTCCAAAAATGGGCGATTCCCTCTCCCCTTGTGGGAGAGGGCTAGGGAGAGGGGCTTTTTAAAATCAGGCAGTTACGATAAAACTACGCAACTGCTCACCCTCTGATGAAACTATTAGCCATTCGACTAAGCCCGCAAGCGGGCAAGTCGACGGTTATCCCCCTCGATGGGGGAGGGGATTTGTCAACAGCCTGAAACGCCCGATCGACGGGCGTTTTTTGTTGCGGTGAAGCCTCGCGGCAGGCGCTTACTTCAATACCTGAACCATCACCCGGCGATTCACCCGGCGACCCTCGAAAGTGGGATCGCTGGAGAGCGGCTTGAGGTCGCCGTAGGAAATGGCCGACATGCGGTGCAGCGGGATGTTGCCGACTTCGTGCAGGTAGCGGCGCACGGCCTCGGCGCGTTCCAGCGCGATGCGACGGTTCTGGCTGCCGAGGCTGATGTCGTCCGAGAAGCCGATGATTTCGATGAACAGGTGCGGCATTTGCGGACGAATGCTGGCGACCAGCTTGTCCAGCGCGGCGCGGCCCTGCGGCATCAACTCGGGGAGTTCGTAGCCGTACATCACCATGCTCTCGGTCAGCACCAGCGTATCGATGACCTTGCCGCTGACCAGACGGCTGTCGCGAGCGATCTTGATGGCGTCGTCGGCGGTGGTCTGTGCCTGGCTGATGGCAGCGGCCTGGGCTTCGAGCTTGCTGTCGAGCGCGGCCAGCGCCGACTCGGTGGCGGGCGCCGCGCTTTCGACCTTGGCGGTCAGGGCCGCGAGCCCGGATTGGGTCGCCGTCGCCTGGCTGCGCAAAGCGTCGATTTCGCTCTTCAGGGCGGCGCTCGCCGGGTCGCCCTGGCTGATCCGCGTAGCCATCTCGGACTGCCCGGATTCGAGCTTGGCGAGACGCTCCTGCAGGCTTTGCTGGGCGCTGGCCATGCTGGCCTGCTCCTGCTTCAGGGCCTCGAGTTGCCGGGTCAGCGAGTCGGACTGGGCGTCGAGGGTTTGCTGGGTGGCGCAGCCGAAAAGGGCGAACGCGGGGGCGATGAGAATCAAGGCGGACGAGAGGCGCACGACAAACTCCTGAGAAAAAAGCCTGCGTATGAT
This sequence comes from Thiobacillus sp., assembly GCA_049283775.1. Taxonomy (GTDB): domain Bacteria; phylum Pseudomonadota; class Gammaproteobacteria; order Burkholderiales; family Thiobacillaceae; genus Thiobacillus. Next base: position 4,905 of record JBAPWR010000153.1, on the reverse strand, counting down.
AACCGACTGGACTGCTCGGGAAGGATAGGGCAGGGACTCGTTGCCTTGCACCATTTCGCGGCATCGCCAGCGAGGCATCGCACCATGAATGGGCGCCAGACGGTCCGCCTGGTCATGCAGCGGGCTTCAAGTGCTTGATTTGCGTAGGAAGTAAGGGGCTGGCACAGACCCTGCTGACGGGTTGGGGCGAGGAGCATCCATGATTGACGCGTCATCCGCCATAACCTGCAGCAGCGAAACCTGTGTCCCATTCCGGGCTGCGCCACGCGCTATCGCGCTGTTTCTTTCGCGTTCCTTCGCGCCCTGCGCGGTAAGAAGACCATGAGCTACGCCACCCTGATCCGCCAGATCGAATCGGGCGAGGGCATGAGCTTCCTCGAGGCCCGTGCCCTGCTCGCGGCGCTGCTCGACGGCGGTGTCCCGGAACTGGAGACCGCCGCGCTGCTGCTGGCGTTGCGCCAGCACGATCCCGGCATCGATGCCTGGCTCGGCATGCATGCTGCGCTGGCCGAGCGCCTGCCCGACTTCGAGGCACCGCAGGGCCCGTTCCGTACCGTGGTGCTGCCCGCCTACCACGGCGTGCGTGAGCATCCGCACCTCACCCCGCTGCTGGCGCTGCTGCTGCGCAGCTTCAATATCCCGGTGCTGATCCACGGCGTGCTCGAGGGCGGCGGCGGCACCGCAGCCGCCTACGTGCTGCGCGAACTGGGGATCATGCCTTGCGCATCGGTGGCGCAGGTCAACGCCCAGCTGGGTGACGAGGGGCTGGCGTTCGCTCCGGCAGCGCTGCTCAGTCCTGGCCTGGCGTCGCTGCTGGCCCTGCGTTCGCGGCTCGGGGTGGAGAATCTGGCGACGCGTCTGGCGGTGCTGGTGGATGTACTGGGCGAGACCTCTTTGCGGGTAACGCCGATCGCTGCGGATGATGATCTCGGCGCGGTGAGTGATGTCCTGCTGGCGCTCGGCGGTCATGCGCTGCTGATGCAGGGCTGCGAGGGCGAGGCTTTCGCCGACCCGCTGCTGCGCCCGGACATGCTGCTGGTGCAGGACGGCGAGGTGCAGCAGGTCTACGAGGCGCAGACCATGGCGGCCTCGCCCGCCAGCCTGCCGGCGGTCGATGCCCGTGCCACCGGCGCCTGGATCGGCAAGGTCATGCAGGATCATCTGCCGCTGCCCCTGCCGATCCGCAACCAGCTCGCGGTATGCCTGTATGCGGCTGGCTATACCGAAGACCTCAACCAGGCGCGCGCGATCACCGCGATCAGCGGCTTCGGTCACGCGGCGGCCTGAGCGCGCAAGCGTTCGGGATCACCTTCCATCCTCGCGGCGAATTCGCGTTGCACCGATCTGGTGCGGCGGCAGTCTTGCGTGCCCCATTGCCATCCATCCCGAACCATTGGGAAATTCCGTCGTCAAGGCAACACCTTGATCTGATAAGGTTTCCGAAAGCTGGCACAAAGGCTGCTGATTACAAAGGTACGGGCGCCGACAGAGGATTTCAAAACAGGGGCCCAGAACGGAGACTGGAATGAAGATCGATTGCGGACACTATCCGCTGATGGGCGGTTTCGACGAACTGCTCGAAGCCCCGGGCAAGCCGCGTGACGGGGCGGGTGGCCTGTGCGAGTACTTTGCGGGACTGGCCCCCGAGGAACTCGAAGCGCGGCACCGCGCGGTCGATGCGTCCATCATGGCTGCAGGCATCACCTTCACGGTGTATTCCGAAGCCGGCAACATCGACCGCGCCTGGCCTTTCGACGTGGTGCCGCGCATCATCGAGAAGACCGAGTGGGACCAGATCGAGGCCGGCCTCAAGCAGCGCCTGCAGGCACTGAACCGCTTCATCGACGACATCTACCACGAGCAGAAAATCATTGCCGACGGGGTGTTTCCGGCCGAGGTGATGGCCGAGTCGCGGAACTTCCGCGAGGCCTGTGTCGGCGCCAATCCGCCGTTCGGGGTGTGGGCGAACATCTGCGGCACCGATCTGGTGCGCGATGGCGACGGTACGGTCTACGTGCTCGAGGACAACCTGCGTGTGCCGTCCGGCGTCTCCTACATGCTGGAAAACCGCCAGTTGATGAAGCGGCTGTTTCCCGAATTGTTTGCACGCTACGACGTCCTGCCGGTGGACGACTACACCGCGCAACTCTCCGACATGCTCGCCGCGCTTTCGCCGCGCCAGGGCGAGCGCCCGGAGATCGCGGTGCTCACCCCCGGCATTTTCAACTCCGCCTATTTCGAGCATTCCTACCTGGCGCAGCAGATGGGCGCGCATCTGGTCGAAGGCTCCGACCTGGTGGTGCTCGACGACGACTGTGTCTACATGAAGACGATCGAGGGCCTGACCCGCCTCGACGTGCTCTATCGCCGCATCGACGACGACTTCATCGACCCCGAGGTGTTCCGCGCGGATTCGACGTTGGGGGTGCCGGGCCTGATGCGCGCCTGGAAGAAGGGCAACGTCGGCATCGCCAACGCGCCGGGATCGGGCGTGGCAGACGACAAGGTGGTGTACGCATTCGTCCCCGAAATGATCCGCTACTACCTCGGCGAGGAGCCGATCCTGCCCAACGTGCCGAGCTACCTGTGCATGAGGCCGGACGAGTGCGAGTACGTGCTGGCCAACCTCGACAAGCTGGTGGTGAAGCCGGCCAACGAGTCGGGCGGCTACGGCATGCTGGTCGGGCCGAAGTCGACTGCGGAGGAGCGGGAGAAATTCGCCGAGCTGATCCGCGAGAATCCGCGCAACTACATGGCGCAGCCGACGCTGTCGCTGTCCACCGTGCCGACCCTGTGCGAGGACGACATCGAGCCGCGCCACGTCGACCTGCGTCCCTTCATCCTGCAGGCCCGCGATCTGTACGTCACTCACGGCGGCCTGACCCGGGTCGCGCTGCGGCGCGGTTCGCTGGTCGTCAACTCCTCGCAGGGCGGCGGCAGCAAGGACACCTGGGTCATCCAGGGGAGCATCCCGTGCTAGCCCGCGTTGCTGAAAACTTGTACTGGATGGCGCGCTATCTCGAACGCGCCGAGGACACCGCGCGGCTCATCAACGCCACTACCATGATGCTGATGGACATGCCGCGAGGCGCCAGCTTCGGCTGGGAGAACCTGCTGAAAGTGGTAGGCCTGGACGAGGCTTTCCACCGGCATTACGACGAGGCCAGCGAGACCGCGGTGATGAGCTTCCTCATCCAGGACGAGCGCAACCCGTCGTCGATCTTCGCCTGCGTGCGCCACGCGCGCGAGAACACCCGCACCTTCCGAGAGGTGTTGCCGCGCGAAACCTGGGAATGGATCAACGAGCTGTACCTGTACGCCAGCACCCACATGACCCACGCGCTCGACCGCCGCAAGCGCTTCGAGGTGCTGACCGAGATCATCCGCAGGCGCCAGGCCGTGGTCGGCCTGCTGTCCGGCACCATGAGCCGCGACGAGGCCTTCCAGTTCATGCGCCTGGGACGCAACGTCGAGCGCGCCGACATGACCACGCGCGTGCTCGACGTCAGCTACGCCATCAACCTGCCGTACCAGGACAGCCAGTATCACGACCTGATCTGGATGAGCGTGCTGCACGCGCTGTCGGGACATCAGATGTACCGTCGCCACGTCGGCGTACGCGCCACCGACCACAAGGTGCTGGCCTTCCTGCTCAACGACATCCAGTTCCCGCGCAGCGTGCGCCACTGCCTGCACGAGATCCAGTTCGCCCTCGACGAACTGCCGGGCGTCGAGCCGATGCGCCGCCTGCAGGGGATGCTCAACCTGGTCGACCGGGCCGACTACCGTGCGCTGGCGAAGGATGGCCTGCACGATTTCTGCGACGACATCCAGTCCCGGCTCGCCGACCTCAACGCCGTCATCGGCGCCACCTATTTCCGCGCTGCGCACCCGCAGAAAATGACCCAATCGCTGTTCAACCTGACCTGAATCATGACCGCATCGCTCAGTTTTCCCCGCACCGGTGACAAGCAGAATTCGCCGCAATTCGAAGACTACCTGGGGCGCCTGCTCGACGAGCGCGACCGGCTCGGCCTGACCGACGCCATCCGCCAGATCGACGCGCTGATGATCACCGTCGAACCCAGCCACTCGGTCGCCTACGTCGCCGAGCTGTGCGTGATGACGCCCTACCACTATCTGGTCACGCTCGAGACCGAGGCGCACTACACCCACATCCTGCGCATCGACATGAGCGCGCCCGACATCCTGGTGCGCGAGGTCAAGGACCCCAACGTGCGCGGCATCTTCAGGAGCCTCAACGAGGTTTATCCGATCGGCGCGGTCAAGCCCAACTCGCGCTACATGGGCGAGGTGCTGCGCGTCACCGACCCACACGCCGTGGTCGACATGCAGAAGGCGCGCGATATCCGCTTCTTCAACCAGGAGCAGATCCGCAAGCTCGAGTTGCCGGGCAACATGGCGGTGGTCAAGCCCAGTCCCTACACCCACAACATCGTCGCCTACTGGGAGCGCCCCGAATCCGACATCCGCGTCTACGCGCTCGGCTGGAGCAGCATCCGCGACGACATGCAGGCTGCCTACGAAGGCGCCAAGGCGACGCAGGAGCAGCTCGGCATCGACGAAATGCTGCTGCCGATCGACCACCTGGCGACGCGCATCTACAGCCAGAACCGCGAGGCTGCGATCCTCGAATACCTGACCCTGTCGAGCTACTACTACTGGGGCTCCTACGACATCGCCGATCAGAATTCCTCGACCAACGTCACCAAGAGCGTGCACTACGCCAACGAACTCGAGAGTCCGGCCAAGGTCTTCACCGCCGCCAACCACCCGTATTTCATGAACCACCTGCTGACCGAGTCGCCGACCGAAGCCTTCGTACGCAATTTCGGCCCGCGCCTGCATCACATTGCGGTGGCGGTGGCCGACGGCGAAGTCGAC
>JBAPWR010000152.1:0-3969 GCA_049283775.1 Thiobacillus sp. | reverse complement strand
CTGACGACGACGCCGAACGCCTGCGCGATCTCGGTGCGCGCGAGGTGGTCGTCAGCGGCAATCTCAAGTTCGACATCGCGCCGCCGCCGGCGCAGATCGCGCTCGCTGGACGTTTTCGTGAGATGGCCGGAAACCGCCCGGTGTGGCTGGCTGCCAGCACCCGCGACGGCGAGGAGGCGCTGATCCTGCATGCCTTCAGAGAGGCGGCACCGCAGCATGTCTTGCTGCTGCTGGTGCCGCGCCATCCGCAGCGCTTCGATGCGGTCGCTGGGCTGGTGAGAAATTCCGGCCTGAAGTTGCAGCGGCGCAGCGAAAATGCGCGGGTCGAAGACTCGACCCGGGTCTGGCTGGGCGACAGCCTGGGCGAGATGTTCGCCTACTACGCGGCAGCCGATTGCGCGCTGATCGGCGGCAGCCTGCTGCCCTACGGCGGACAGAACCTGATCGAGGCCTGCGCGGTCGGCTGCCCGGTGCTGGTCGGGCCGCATACCGAGAACTTCAAGCAGGTGGCCGAGGATGCGGTGGCGCGCGGTGCTGCGCTGAGGGTAAGGGATGCTGCGGACTGGGCGGCCAGAGCGGCCGAACTGATGGGGGATGAGACAGCGCGTCAGCGCATGGGCGAGGCCGGCAGAAGCTTTTCCGCCGCACACAAGGGCGCGGCGGAAAAGGTCCTGCAGCTCGTCAATGCCTGATTACTGGGTGGCGACCAGCATGCCGTCGATGTACTCGAGATCTGCGGCGGTCAGCGTGCCGGCGGAAGCCTTGAGATCGAGCAGGGCGAGCAGGGAGAGATAGCGCGCCAGCGCCAGATCCTTTTGCGCCGAGGTGACCTGCTGTTGCGCGTTGAGCACGTCGATGTTGGTGCGGACGCCTACCTCCAGACCGACCTGGGTCGACTCCAGAGATTTCACGCTCGAAGCCAGCGCCGCTTCCAGCGCCTTGACCTGGGACTGGGTGCTGAGGACGTTGTAATAGGCGTCGCGGGTCTGCAGTGCCGCGTTGCGCAGTGCGTCCTCGAGTTCCTGGCGGACGCGTTCCTGGTTGGCGACGGCCTCGCGCACCTGCGAAGACACCAGCCCGCCCTGGTAGAGGGGCAGGGCGAATTCCAGGCCGATTACCGTGGACTTGGTGTCGATCTGAACGGTGCCGAAGTTCTGGTTGCTTGCGTCGGTATAGCCGGCAGTAAGGTCGAGGGTCGGGTGGTGGCCGGCGCGGGTGCGGTCGATTTCCTTGTCCGCAATCTCCTTCGCCTGCTGGCGGATGCGGACATCGAGGTTGTCCTGCTGCGAAAGGCTGACCCATTCGTCGACATTGGCAGGGTCGGGGGCGAAGGGCATCGGCTCGGGCGTCAGCGTGGCCAGCGTGTTCACTTCCCTGCCGGTCAGGTTGCGCAGGGCGCGGCGCTTGATCTCGAGGACGTTGCGTGCGGTGATCTCCTGCGAAAAGGCGAGGTCGTAACGCGCCTGCGCTTCGTGGGTGTCGACGACGGTCGCGGTGCCGACCTCGAAATTGCGCTTGGCGGAAGCCAGCTGTTCGGCGAAGGCGTCCTTTTGCGCGAGGGTGAAGGCGAGGTTGTCCTGCGCCGCCAGCACGTCGATGTAGGCGCGCGCGGTGCGCAGGATCAGGCCCTGTTCCGATGCCTTGAGCTGGTATTCGGCTTGCTGTACCGACACCTTGGCCTGGCCGTAGGAAACGAAGTTCTGCGCCCGATAGATCGGCTGGACGGCCTGGACACCCCAGCTGTTGGAATTGAATTCATCGCTGAAGAGCGAGCCTTCGACGTCGTTGTAGCGGGTATTGGCGTTGAGGCCGATGTTGGGCAGCAGGCCGGCGCGCGCCTGCGGGATTCGCTCCTGCGCGGCGCGGTAGGCAGACTGCGCCGCGGCGTAGGTCGCGTCGTGCACAGCGGCTGCACGGTAGGCGTCGGAAAGATTGCCGCCGAAGGCGATGGGACTGAAGGCGACGCTCAGGGCGAGGATCAGCGGTTTGAATGACATGGTGACTCCAGTCGAAATAAGCGGTCAGTAGCGTGGCATGGCGGGGTCGACTTCATCGGCCCAGGCAGCCATGCCGCCCGAAAGGTTGATGACATCGCCAAACCCCAGGGTTTCAAGGTAACGGGCTGCATGGTAGCTGCGTACGCCGTGATGGCATATGACTACGATTTCAGCCTCCTGGTTTAATTCACTCATCCGTGCGGGCAGGTCCCGCATCGGAATCAGCACCGTCCCGGGCAGATGGCATATTGCATATTCCCAGGGCTCCCGCACATCGAGAAGGACAGGCGCCGCCCCCTGCTCGAGGTGGGCGACGAGTTCCCCGGGGCGGAAATGGCGCATGCCGGGATCCGCTCAGAAAACGAAGGCGGCCGGGTGCGGTGCGTTGACCAGCGCCTTGACGCAGGTTTCGAACAGGGTGACGCTGCGATACGCGCCGCGGGCGCTGCAGGTAACCAGTTGCGCCTGCATCACCGGCGCTTCGCCGACCACGGCGAAGAGTCGCCCGCCGGTCCTGAGGCGGCGCACCAGCGCATCGGACAGCAGGGGGGTCGAGCCGGTCAGGACGATGACGTCGAAGCCGTCGTCGTCGTCCCAGTCGGTGGCTGCGTCGCCGGTATGCAGTTCGACGTTGCCGATGCCGTGTGCGCGCAGCTTCTGTCCGGCTGCGGCAGTGAAGTCAGGCTGGATATCGACCGACACCACCTCGGCCGCCTCCGCCGCCAGCAGGGCGGTCAGATAGCCGCTGCCGGTGCCGATTTCCAGGACGCGATCGTTGCGACGAATGTCGAGCTCCTGCACTACCCGCGCCTCGAGCTTCGGTGTCCACATGAACTCGCCATGGCCGAGCGGAATCTCCATGTCGACGAAGGCCAGGCTGCGATGGGCTTGCGGCACGAAATCCTCGCGGCGCACCTTGAACAGCAGGTCCAGCACGCCCTGATCGAGTACGTCCCAGGGGCGAATCTGCTGTTCAACCATGTTGTAGCGGGCCTGCTCGAAGTCCATGATGCGCCTTTGAATATCAATGGGTTAGATGGGGTCTTGCCTTGCAATTATTCCACATTTCCGCTACCTTGGCCGCTCGCCAGGGGTCTCCCGCCGGATGTTTTCCGGGGGAGTGAGACATACCCTTCGAACCTGATGCGGTTGAGACCGCCGTAGGGAGGTGTTTCCGACGCCTCCTGTCTTTCCGGAGCGCACCATGAACGCCAATCCCCAATTCCTTGCCGCCACGGCCCACGTCGACGAGGCCGCGGTGCAGCCGCTGCCGAATTCGCGCAAGATCTACGTCGAGGGCAGCAGCCCCGACATCCGCGTGCCGATGCGCGAGATCAGCCAGGCGGATACGCCCCTGATGTTCAGCGGCGAGAACGGCGCCGGCGGCGCCCGCTCGGAGCCCAACCCGCCGATCTTCGTCTACGACTGCTCAGGGCCCTACACCGACCCGGCCGCCAAGATCGACATCCGCACCGGCCTGCCTGCGCTGCGCACGCGCTGGATCGAGGCGCGCGGCGATACCGAAATCCTCTCCGACCTCAGCTCCGAATACGGCCGCCAGCAGGCCGCCAATCCCGAGTTGGCAACGATGCGTTTCCCCGGTTTGCACCGCACGCCGCGCCGCGCCAAGGCCGGGATGAACGTTACCCAGATGCACTATGCGCGCCAGGGCATCATCACCCCGGAGATGGAGTTCATCGCCATCCGCGAGAACAACAACCGCGCCGCCTACCTGGAATCGCTCAAGCAGTCCGGCCCGATGGGCGAGAAGCTCGCCGCGCTGATGAACCGCCAGCATCCCGGGCAGAACTTCGGCGCCAACCTGCAGAACGAGATCACCCCCGAGTTCGTGCGCGACGAGGTTGCCCGCGGTCGCGCCATCATCCCTAACAACATCAACCACCCGGAATCCGAGCCGATGATCATCGGCCGCAACTTCCTGGTGAAGATCAACGCCAACATCGGCAACTCG
>JBAPWR010000151.1:0-1569 GCA_049283775.1 Thiobacillus sp. | reverse complement strand
CGCTTGCGCTCATATCCCATCCACACCCGCTCGGTTGGATTCCACATCCGCGGTCGGTGAAACAGATAGAAAATGCCCGGGCGGTCTTCGTGGTAGGTCTCGTTGAGCGCCTGGACTGCTGCGCGCGCATACGCGAGCAAGGCGTCATCGTCTGGCAGCATTTGCTCGGGTGCGTCACGGAAGTCCGTCAGCAGGGCAAAGAACAGATTGGGATCGCGATTGCCGAGATAGCGGATCTCCAGGGCTTCGAGAAGCGCATCGATTTCCTGTGGCCGGCTCAGCAAGGTGGGGACCACCACCATGGTGCGGTGACTCTCCGGAATGCCCTTTGAAAAATCTAGTCGTGGCAACGCGCGCGGCGGCAGGAGGAGCGTAACCAGCTGGTTCACCAGCGGGACAGCCAGCGCCGAGGTTCCGATCAGTCCGGCGATCGCAAAAAACCAGGTGCGCCAGCTTCCCAACTCGACCCCATTGAAAGCGGAAAGCACCCCCGCGGTCGTCAGCGCGGTGAGCAGAAAGATCGGACTGAGGTAAAGAAACAGGCGGAAACGCCGGCTCACCCGGCTGGCCTGCAGTTTCCACGGCAAACGGAAGCCGACCGCACGCTCCAGATCAGGCCGTCCGTGATCGATCAGGTAGTAACCGACATGCGCGCTGCGGTCGTGGGTGCTTAATTGCTCTGCCGCAGTCTGTGCGAGAACAATCGCTTCGCGTGCCACCGCCCACTCACTGCGCGCGCTGCGCCTCGACACGTCTTCGATGACATGCCGGTAGCGGTCGCGCGTGGCGAAATCCTGGCTGGCGTGCATTCCAGCCGGGTCTTCACGCAAGGTCTGCTCGACGACACTGAGCGACTCAACGAAATTCCGCCAGTCCATTGCACCGATAAAGCGCAGGCTCCCGATGCTGTTTGCGATGGAGATCTGGTTGGTCGCGGCCGTGCGGCCGGCCGCGTCCGACAATTGCGTTGCGGTCACCCCTTGGTCGAGCAGTTTTTGCTCGACCCAGGTTTGAACGAACGCCATGGCGGGTCCCTGAGCCTGAAGCCTTGCGTAAAACTCCTCCACAAACGGCGCGGTCAGCGGCACATCAGCACTAGCAAACTCGGCCAGCAATTGGATAAGCTGTTTGGGTTCACTTTCGGCTGTAGCGAGCATGCGGTCGGCCCAAGTGATGGCTGCGTCGATATCCTCACGTCGACGGGCAATGCGCATCCCAACGCGGCGCAGATTTTCCAACAGCGCCAGCTGCAGCATAATCGGAAAAGCCCACAGTTCACCCAGCTTCAGGGGTTCAACGGTCTGGTAGGCAGCGACGAATTGGGTGGCGTTGTCGCTGTCGACACGGCCATCCATGTGCGAGATCAACTCCAACGCCAGGTCAAAGATACGGGGAAATCCCGCTGACGGGCCATCAGCCAGTCGTGGCAATTGCCGGCTGTAGCCGCGCGGCAGATGGCGACGCGCCAGACCGATCTGCTGCTCGATGAGATAGAAATTGTCGAGCAACCAGGCCTCTGCCGGCACGATCCGTTGTCCTGGCGAAGCTGCGGCTGTCACGACGTCATAC
>JBAPWR010000150.1:0-5547 GCA_049283775.1 Thiobacillus sp. | reverse complement strand
GGCCGGGTCGACCTTGGTGTTGACGATCTCGATCTCGATGCCGTAGCGCTCGACGATGGGTTTCCAGTAGGCCACGCCGGCGCCACCGAGCGGGTCGACGCCGAGCTTGAGTCGGGCGCCGCGAATCACGTCCATGTCCACCACCGCCGCCAGATCGTCGACGTAGGTACCGACGTAGTCGTAGGAATGGGCCGCGCGGCGCGCCGCCTCATAGGTCATGCGCTTCACTGCCTTGAGACCGTCGCCGAGGATTTCGTTGGCGCGGTCCTCGATCCAGCGCGTGATGTCGGTATCCGCAGGTCCGCCGTGCGGCGGGTTGTACTTGAAGCCGCCGTCCTCCGGCGGGTTGTGCGAGGGGGTGATGACGATGCCGTCGGCCAGGCCGCTGGCGCGTCCGCGATTCCAGGTGAGGATGGCGTGCGAGATCGCCGGGGTGGGGGTATAGCCATCGTCCTGGTCGACCATGACCGCGACGCCATTGGCGACGAGCACCTCGAGGGCCGTGACGAAGGCTGGCTCGGACAGCGCGTGGGTGTCCTTGCCGAGGAACAGCGGACCGTCGATGCCGCGACCGGAGCGGTATTCGCAGATCGCCTGGGAGATCGCCAGCACGTGGTTCTCGTTGAAGGTGTTGCGCAGCGACGAGCCGCGGTGGCCGCTGGTGCCGAAAGCGACGCGCTGTGTTTTATCGCTGATATCGGGCTGGCGCGAGAAATAGGCATCGCGCAACTTGCCGATGTCGGCGAGAAGGTCGGCGGGGGCGGGTTGTCCGGCCAGGGGATGGAGACTCATTTTTCACCTTGCATGTCAGATGTCGATGCGCGCATTTTGCCGCAGGACGGCCAGGCCGGCACTACGGCGCCGGATCAGCGATTCGTCAGGAGTGAAAGCCGGGGGCTTTGCCGAACGCGACCGGCTTGCCAGACCTGACCGATACGCCTGTGGTGTCAAGGCGTCCAGGCAGGCCATGCTGGCCTACTTGCCGAGTTCGGTCGCCAGCTTCAGTGCCAGCGGGGTTTCGAAACTGCCGCCGAGGGCGAGATGCAGATTGACACGTTGCGCGAGCTGTTCGGCTTGCACGCCCAGCAGGGCGACGCTGGCGGCATAGAGGTTCAACTGCTGCTGCTGGACCGCGCGCAGATCGGCCTTGCCGACGCGGTAGCTGGTCTGATCCAGTTCCAGGGCGCGCTGGTTGTCGGCCATCGCTCGTTGCAGCAACAGTTCACGCTCGCTCAGATTCTTCGCGGCGGCAAGGGCGTTCTCCACATCGCTGAGCGCGCGCAGGGCCATGCGTGCATATTCGGCGAGCGCCTGTTTCTGCTCCAGGGTGCGGATCTCGACCTGGGTCTTGAGCGCGCCGCCCTGGTAGATGGGTGCCAGCAGATTCGCCCCGATGCCACCGGTAGGATTATCGAAGTCCTGCTGCAACTGCAGGATGTCACTGCTGATCGCTGCGATGTTGGCGTTGAGGTTCAAGCGCGGCAGTTGTGCGGCTTTGGCCTCGCCCACGCGATTGAAGGCTGCGGCCACCCGCCGTTCGGCGGCGATCAGGTCGGGCCGGCGTTCGAGCGATTGCAGCGGCATGCCGGCAGGCACCGGGCCGGGCAGCGTGGCGAGGTCGTGGCGCGCCTGGAGCTCGGTGGCGGGATAACGTCCCAGCAATACTTCCAGTGCGCGTATCGCCTGTTCATGGGCAAGACGAATCTGCTTCGCGCTGTCCTGGAACGTGCCGAGACTGGCACGGGCGAGGGCCACCTCCTTTTCGTTGCCGATACCGACGTCCAGGCGTTTTTCGGCGAGTGCGAGGAGTTGTTGTGAGGATTTCACCATTTCCTCGGCAATCTGCCGCTGCAGCCAGGTTTCGCTGGCGGTGAACCAGCTCTTGGCGGTCGTTGCGGCGAGAGACTGGCGTGCGAATTCGAAATCGGCCTGGGTCGATGCGTAGGTTTCCTCGGCAGCGTTGCGGCCGTAGCGCAGGCGCCCCCACAGATCGATTTCCCACGACACCCCGAGCGAAATCAGCTGCAGGGCGTCGCCACCGCCCATGTTGGTGCCGCCTGTGCCGAACAGGTTGAGTGCCGGGCGCAGCGCGGCCTTGGCCATCTCGACGTACTGCCCGGCTTGCTCGACCTTGGTCGCCGTGACGCGCAGATCGGGATTCTTTGCGATGGCTTCGGCGACCAGCGCATCGAGTTGCGCGTCGCCGAACGTGGCGAGCCAGTAGTCCGCGACCGGGCTGGCTTCGCCGCCCGCCTTCCAGGCCGACGGCAGCTCCAGACTCTGCAGGGCCTGCTTCTGCATTTCCGGGCGTGCCGGAGGAGCCTGGGTCTGGCAGCCGGCGGCCAGCAGCGCCAGGACCGAGCACACCAGGGCGCGCAGCGGTGTGGTGGGCATTGTGCCGCTACGCACCGGATGCCAACCTGGCGACTTGGGGTTGCTTTGCATGCGCGCCTCTTAGTGCAGTTTCAGGATCAGCCAGTCGAGCTTGGCGCCGATGCGGAGGATGACCTTGCGGAGGATGTGAATCGCCTCCCCGCTTTCCGTGTAGACCGCGCCCTGGCCGCGCGCGCCGGAAGCAAGAAAAGTCTCCTTGTCCTTGCCGTCCATCAGCAGGCGAACGGCCAGGCTGTTGGGCGGGATGGGCGCGACGCCGGACGTGGCATTCATGCCGCCGATGGGCAGCTGGCCCTGGGCGGTCGCCCACATGATCGAGTCGACCCTGGCCTTGAGGACGCGTCCGGGGTGCATCCTGAACGCGACCTCTGCTTCCTGCCCCGGCTCGATCTTGCGCACTTCGTTCTGGTTGTAGATGGCGAGGATCCATTGCTCATCCTCGACGAAGTTCATCGCCGGCAGTGCAGGGAAGGGCACCGCCATCATGCCGGGACGCAGGGCCAGCGAGACCACGGTGCCATCGGCAGGAGCGTAGTAGACGGTCTGTTCGAGACTCCAGCGGGCATTGGCGAGCTGTGACTCCGCCTTGGCAATCTGGGCCTTGACGTTGGCCACCTCGTCCTGATCGCCGTTCGGCGTCTTGGCGGCGAGCTTTTCGCGTACCTGGGATTCGTTCGCCCTGGCGGAGTCGAGCTGGGCCTGCAGGTTGGCGAGATCGGCCTGCGCCTGTTCCAGGTCGAAGGCGTTGCCCGCGCCGGACTCGGACAACTCCCTGAACTGCTTGACGCGAAGCTTGGCGAGTTCGAGCTTCGACGCCACTCCCTGGGTGCTGCCGATGGCAGCCTTCAACTGTCCCTGCAAATTGCGCGTATTGGCCTGCGCGGTCACAAGCTGGGCCCTGAGCTGGGCGACCTGCGCCGAATAGTTCTTTACATCCAGTTCATACGGGGTCGGGTCGATCCTGAACAGCACGTCGCCTTTCTTGATCGGGCGGTTGGGCACGATCGGAACCTCGGTGACGAGGCCGGCCACGCGCGGATTGACCGACACGACGTAGTTGATCACGCGTACATCAGCCGACGAAGGCGCCACGACGTTGAGGGTCAGGATCAGGATCGTCAGCCCGATGATCGGAAGAGTGATGGTGATGACCTGGCTGACGATGTTCCAGGGCAACCACTTGAACTTGAAAAAGATCAGCCAGGCGAAGAACGAATAGATGCCGAGTAGCAGGAGTTCCATATCAGGCCTTTTCTCCCTGTGCGGCGGGCTTGTCCGCCAGCCGCGATTGCAGTTCAGCTACCTGCGCGCGCAGGCGTTTCAATTCTTCAGCGTCGGCCTGAACTTCAGCTGGCTTGCCGCTGTCGCCATGCTCGCTTTCGAGCGTGTCGGTGCCATAGGCCAGCTTGTACATGACCGGCTTGGTATAGGCCCACAACCACGCGAGCGGCCACAGCAGGCCACCGAAAAACAGCGAGAGGATGCACAGGGTCTGAATCGCCTTGGCCTGGGGGTGTTTCTTCTTCTCGGCAATCTTCTCGGGCAGGATGTGAACCAGCAGGAAAACGGCGATACCGATGATCGGTGCGACGATCAGGACGACCCAGGTCAGCACATCCGCGGCGGTGTCGAGCGCCTCGCCCTTGAACATCGAAGCGTGGGCTGGCGCACTGAGCAAGGCCAGCGTGAGAGCTGCGAGGCCGAGCCGAAACCAATCTATGGCGGCGGTCGGGGTGGGATTGCGGCGGGGGAGGTCGGGTAGTGGGGTCATGGTGTGCACGCTGGCTGGTCGGTCTGTAGCGGGAGTGCGGCGTGTGCCGATTCAGCGTCCGCCACCGGCGCCCTTCTCGTTCTCCAGCGCCTTCTCGGTGATGTCGTTGTAGAGCTGCATCATGCGTCCGGCGAGGTCCTGCCATTCCGGGTGCTTGTCGAGGTAGGGCTTGATCTGAGCGGAGTCGTGGAACACCTGTTCGAGAAAACTGATGTCGCTGTCGTTGAGCAGTTCGCCGTTATCGACCCGCGACTTCATTTCCAGAGCGCGCGGCAGGCGCTGTTTTTCGAGCCGTTCCGCCACGACCTGGATAACGCCGGCTTCCTTGTTCGGATCTTTCATGGCTTTCTTCCCTCTCTAGTGCTATTCGAACGCCACGGCTGTGCGTGGCTCGGGCTGTCGACAACGATCACTGCGGGCTTCGCGGCGTGTCCCTATCAGAACTTTTCGGCAACGAACCTGACGGGGTGATCGGACTCCTTGTAGTTCCCGGGTTTTTGCCGCGGCGGCAGTTTCACTTTTTCACGCGGCAGGGCTTCGTAGGGAACATGCTCGAGTATATGGCTGATGATGTTGAGGCGCGCGCGCTTCTTGTCGTCCGACCGCGCCACGTACCACGGAGCGAAATCGAGGTCGGTGGCCGAAAACATGTCGTCGCGCGCCCTCGAGTAGTCGTACCAGCGACTGTAGGATTTGAGATCCATCGGCGTGAGTTTCCAGGTCTTGCGCCCGTCGTCGATGCGCGCCTTGAGTCGGCGCGTCTGCTCCTCGGGGCTGACCTCGAGCCAGTATTTGAGGAGGAGGATGCCGTTCTCGACCATCGCCCGCTCGAACAGTGGCACACCCTGCAGAAACCGCTTCGCTTTCTCCTCGCTGCAGAAGCCCATCACGCGTTCGACCCCGGCGCGGTTGTACCAGCTGCGGTCCCAGATCACGATCTCGCCGGCCGCCGGGAAGTGCGGCACATAACGCTGCATGTACATCTGGGTT
Organism: Thiobacillus sp.; assembly: GCA_049283775.1. Lineage (GTDB taxonomy): Bacteria > Pseudomonadota > Gammaproteobacteria > Burkholderiales > Thiobacillaceae > Thiobacillus. Next base: position 392 of record JBAPWR010000150.1, on the reverse strand, counting down.
TTCTCGCGGTCGCTCGGTGCCGGCAGGGCGACGACCCGGAAGATGCGGGGACTGACGCGCTCGGTGAGGGCCTTGATGGTGCCGCCCTTGCCGGCGGTGTCGCGCCCCTCGAAGACGATGCAGACCTTGAGGCCCTTGTGCACCACCCAATCCTGCAGTTTGACCAACTCGACATGGAGCCTGGCCAGTTCCTTTTCGTAATCCTTTGTTTTCAGCTTGCGTGGCTCCGCTGCGGCGCTCTCTGCTTCAGGCTTGGCAGCGGTAGTTGCTTTCTTCGATTTGGCTTTCATGGCGTCTTCCTTCTATGTATGCCTGCAAATCCAACATTTCGATTCTAGTTCAGTTTTCCGCGGCGAAAATCGACTCGTCAACGGCAACCGCCCGGCCAGCGT
>JBAPWR010000149.1:0-3621 GCA_049283775.1 Thiobacillus sp. | reverse complement strand
CCGTCGCGGAAATGGATGTGCCAGTCGTCGGGGCGGGTAAGGGTCAGGGAGTCGGTCATGCGTCGTCGTGGGGTTTGCGAGCCAGCGTCATTTTATAGAGTTCGGCCTTGCTGCGCCCGGTGATCTGCGACGCCAGCTTGGCGGCGAGCGTCGGCGGCAGTGCGCCGAGCAGCACGTCGAGCACACGCATCGCCTCGCTGTCGACCATGGCTGCCGCAGCGGCAGGAGGGTGGACGATGACGACGAACTCGCCACGAACGTGATTGGGGTCGGCCGCCAGCCAGGCCGGCGCATCGCGCAAGGGCAGGGTGACGATGCTTTCGAATTTCTTGGTCAGTTCGCGTGCCAGCGTGACCGCACGCGATCCGTCGAGTACCGCAGCCATGTCGGCCAGGGTTTCCTCGATGCGGTGCGGCGCCTCGTAGAAAACCAGCGCGCAGGGGAGCGTTGCCAGGGTCTGCAGCTGGGCGCGCCGGGCTCCGGTCTTGGGCGGCAGAAAGCCGTGGAACAGCCACTGTCCGGATTCCAGTCCGGCCGCGGAAAGTGCCGTCGTCACTGCCGAGGCACCGGGAATCGGCACTACCGTCATTCCGGCGGCGCGCACCGCCGTCACCAGGCGCGCACCGGGGTCGGAGATCGCCGGGGTGCCGGCATCCGAGACATACGCTACGGCCTCACCGGCGGCGATCCACGCGCTCACCTTGTCGGCGGCTTCGCGTTCGTTGTGTTCGCGGATCGAGACCAGCGGCTTCCTGATGTCGAAATGCGCCAGCAGCTGGCCGCTCACCCGGGTGTCCTCCGCCGCCACCCGGTCGACGCTCTTCAGCACATCGAGCGCCCTGAGAGTGATGTCGCCAAGGTTGCCGATCGGCGTGGCGACGACATAAAGTGCGGGCGGCAGGCGGGTATGATGGATCGATTCGTTCATGGGCCGTCATTGTCGCAGATGCAGATGTTGAGATCCCTGCTCGGCCGTTCAGCCGAGTCGCACGCCGAGGCGTTTCTCAAGTCGCGCGGCCTGCAACTGGTCGCGCGCAACTGGCGCTGCCGCTTTGGCGAAATCGACCTCGTCATGCAGGACGGTGCCACCCTGGTCTTCATCGAGGTGAGGCTGCGCAGCCGCAGCGACTTCGGCGGGGCGGCCGCCAGCGTGACCCGCGCCAAACAGAAGAAGCTGCTGGCGACCGCACGCCAGTATCTGGCTGGCCTGCCGGAGGTTCCGCCGTGCCGCTTCGATGTGATCGCGATGACCGACAAGGCCGCCGAACCGGAGTGGCTGCAAAACGCTTTTGACGATGTGGGATAATCGTCGCCCGAAAGTTTCATCATTTGTGCTCCGCTTCCAGCCATGCCCTTGCAAGATAGAATCCTCGGCCATTTCCAGGCCTCGGCGCAGGCCACACTGGATGCGGCCGGACAGCTCGCACCCCTGATCGACGAGGGATCCGCGCTGATCCTGAATTGCCTGACCCAGGGCGGCAAGATCCTCGCCTGCGGTAACGGTGCTTCGGCTGCCAGTGCGCAGATCTTCGCAGCGCTGATGGTCAACCGCCTCGAGCACGAGCGCCCGGGGCTGGCGGCGATTGCCCTTGCCGCGGACACTTCGATGCTGACCTCGATTGCCGACGATCACGGCTACGACCAGGTGTTTGCGCGCCAGATCAAGGCGCTCGGCTTGCCCGGCGATGTGCTGTTGCTGCTGACGGATGGCGCCAACCAGGCCGGCATGCTGGGGGCGGTCGATGCCGCGCATGCCCGCGGCATGAATGTGATCGCGATGGCGGGACGCGACGGCGGGGCCATGGCGGAACAAATGCGGGAGGTCGACGTCTTGATGTGCGTGCCTGCAGAAACTGACGCGCGCATTCATGAAATTCATTTGCTGAGTCTGCATTGCCTTTGCGATGCGGTGGACAGCATTCTTTTAGGAGTGGAGTAATGAAAAAAGTGATCTATCTGGCGCTGCTTGGCGTGGCATTTTCGCAGTTGCACGGCTGTGCGGCGGTTGTCGTGGGCGGAGCGGCCGTGGGAGCCTCGATGGCGACCGACCGCCGCGGCGTCGGCGTCTATGTCGTCGACCAGGAAATCGAGTCGCGTGCCAGCTACAACCTGACGGAAGCCTTCAAGGACAAGCCGGTGCGCTTCGACGTCACGAGTTTCAACCGCCAGGTGCTGATCCTCGGCCAGGTGGCGGATGAAGAAAGCCGCGTCCGAGCGGGCGAGATCGTCAAGGCGGTCCCCGAGGTGCGCAACGTGTTCAACGAACTGACCATTTCCGGCCTGCCGTCGCTGACCTCGATCACCAACGACGGGACGATCAGCAGCACGGTCAAAACCCGCCTGTGGGGTGACGATCGGACGCCCGGCACCAAGATCAAGGTCAAGACCGAGGGTGGCATCGTCTATCTGATGGGCCTGGTGACCAAGGCTGAAGCCGACGCGGCGGCGGAGCTCGCCAGCACCACCAAAGGCGTGACCAAGGTGGTGAAGCTGTTCGAGTACATCGACTGAGCGTGCCGTCCGCTGATCGCGAAGCGGTGAGGCGCGCAGCCTGGCCGTCCCATCATCCCTGACACGCGGGCAAATTTATGCAATACCAGGACCTTCGCGATTTCATCGTCCAGCTCGAACAGGCTGGCGAACTCAAGCGTATCGCTGTCGAAGTCGACCCCAGGCTGGAAATGACCGAGATCGCCGACCGCGTGCTGCGCGCCGGCGGTCCGGCCCTGCTGTTCGAGAACCCGAAGGGCGGTTCCATGCCGGTGCTCGCCAACCTGTTCGGCACCGTGAAGCGGGTGGCGCTGGGCATGGGGACCGACGATCCGGCCAAGCTGCGCGAGATCGGCAAGCTGCTGGCCTACCTCAAGGAGCCCGAGCCGCCGAAGGGCCTGCGCGACGCCTGGGACAAGCTGCCGGTGCTGAAGCAGGTGCTCAACATGGCACCCAAGGAAGTGAAAAGCGCGCCGTGCCAGGACGTGGTGTGGGAGGGTGGCGAGGTCGACCTGTCGCGTCTGCCGATCCAGCATTGCTGGCCGGGCGACGTCGCGCCGCTCATCACCTGGGGCCTGACCGTCACCCGCGGCCCGCACAAGAACCGGCAGAACCTCGGCATCTATCGCCAGCAGGTGATCGGCAGGAACAAGCTGATCATGCGCTGGCTGGCCCACCGCGGCGGCGCACTGGATTTTCGCGAGCATCAGCTGGCGCATCCGGGCGAACCGTTCCCGGTTGCCGTGGCCCTGGGTGCCGACCCGGCCACCATCCTCGGCGCGGTGACGCCGGTGCCCGACTCGCTGTCCGAATACCAGTTCGCCGGCCTGCTGCGCGGCGCCAAGACCGAGGTGGTGAAGTGCCTCGGCAACAGCCTGCAGGTGCCGGCCTCCGCGGAGATCGTGCTCGAGGGCGTGATCCATCCCGGCGAGACTGCACTCGAAGGACCGTACGGCGACCACACCGGCTACTACAACGAGCAGGACCATTTCCCGGTGTTCACTGTCGAGCGCATGACCATGCGCCGCGATCCGATCTACCACAGCACCTATACCGGCAAGCCGCCCGACGAGCCTGCCATCCTCGGCGTGGCACTCAACGAGGTGTTCGTGCCGCTGCTGCAGAAACAGT
>JBAPWR010000148.1:0-7041 GCA_049283775.1 Thiobacillus sp. | reverse complement strand
TCGTGGCGATCCAGTCGATGGTGGCGGCGAGCGTGCCGCGGATGCGCGTCTCCGATGTGCGAGTGCTCGACCAGCAGGGCATGCTGCTCGGTGCGTCGGGCAGCGAGGGCCTGCATGAACCCCGCGCCGTGCTGGAACGCGATCTCGCACGACGGGTGCTCGAGGTACTCGGGCCCTGGCTCGGAAACGACAACGTCAATGTGCAGGTGACTGCGGTGCTGGAGGAGAGCGAGACGCGCCAGACCGTCGAGCGCTATCGCGACCGGATCGTCGACGGGCTGGCCCGGCCGCTGGAAAAGAGCGTGCAGACCACCCGCCTGCCGGAAGGCCGGATCAAGCGCCTCAACGCCACGATCATCCTCGGATTCGATGCCAGTCGCGAGCAGTTGGCAAAGACCGAAACCCTGGCGCGTCAGGCGCTCGGCCTGGACCGTCGCCGCGGCGACAGCCTCAGCGTCTTCGCCTTGCCGGCTGCCGCGACGCCGGTGTCCGCGGCGGCAGGCGAAGCTGAATCCTCCGCGGTGCAATCACTTCCCGAGGTGGTGCTCGCTCCGGCGGCACCGCAGCAGGCCCGGACCATGTCGCTTCCCGCAGTTGGCGTATGGGCGCTACCGGCACTGTTGCTGCTCGGCATCGTCGCCTGGATTCGCCAGTCAAGACGCAGCCGGCAGCCTGTCGAAACGATCCCCGAGGGAAGCTTCGACACTCTGCTCGAGACTGCGCGCAGGCAAACCCTCGACAACCCGCGTGTCACCGCCGATGTGGTGAAGCTGTGGATGCGCGCATGAGCAGCGACGGCGTGGAAAAATCTGCGGCGCTGCTGCTGGCTCTGGGCGAGGAAGCCAGCGCGGCCGTGCTGCGCTACCTCAGTCCGCTGGAAGTGACCCGTCTCGGCGCAGCCATGCGCGAAATGGGGACACTGCCGCGCGAGCGGGTGCATGCCGTACTGGACGAATTCATCGCCGAAGCGGCGCAGCAGACTGGCTTCGCCACCGATTCCGAGCGCTTTCTCGACGAGACCCTGAAGCGCGCCCTCGGTCCCGAGCGCGCCGAACCGGTGCTGCGGCGCCTCGGTGCGGCGAGCCTGAAGCAGATCGAGCAACTCGCCTGGCAGGAACCGGCTGCCATCGCCGCACGCCTGGAGTCGCAGCCGGCGCAACTCGTGGCCACGGTGATTGCACAGCTGCCGCAGGATGTTGCCGCGGCGGTGCTCGAACTGCTGCCGGGCAGGCAGCGCGCCGACACCCTGCTGAGCCTCGCGCAAGCCGAAGCCCCGGGGGCGGAGGTGCTGCGTGAGCTCGAATCCTGGCTGCTCGCAGGCAATGAACAGGCTAGCCAAAACGGCGAGGGCGAGGCGGCCGTGGCACGCCTGTTGTCGAGCATGAGTCGTGGCAGCGCGACCGCGGCGCTGACGGCAATGAATCGCGAGGATGCCGGGCTGGCGGCGCGTCTGCGTGCACAGGCGCTGCAGTTCGAAGACGTGCAGCGCCTGCCGCTCGATGCGCGCAAGACATTTCTGCGCCATATCGGAGCGCGTACCCTGCTGCATGCGTTGAAAGGCTGCGACCGCCCGGTGCTCGAGTCTTTGCTGCAAGCGATGAGTGCCACTGCCACCCAACGTCTGAAGGATGATCTCGATACCCTCGGCAGCTTGCGGGTGACCGATATCCAGTCGGCCCAGGACGAGGCGGGCGAGGTGTTGCGGCGGCTGGTAGCGGAGGGCACGTTGGCCTTCCCCGAAGAGGAGGAAGCATGAGCGGCGACGATCGCACCACGGCATTCGAACGCTGGGAAGTGGTCGAGCTTGCGGCCAGCCAGCCCGAACCCGGGTCACCTCCGGCGACGCTCGAGGACGATCTCGAGGCGCTGCGCAATCAGGCGCATGCTGAAGGCTATGCGGCCGGGGTCGAGGCCGGCCGCCTGGAAGCCGAGGAGAGCTGCTCGCGGGTGAAGCAGCTGGCCGAGAGCTTCGCCAACACCCTCGACAATCTCGATTTCCGTCTCGCCGACATGGTCCTGGAACTGGCGCTCGACGTCGCCCGTCAGGTGGTGGCGGGGGAACTTGCGGCGCGCCCTGAGCGCATCCTCGATGTGGTCAACCTGGCGCTCAAACAGATGGCCGAATCCACCCGCGAGGCGCGCCTGCTGATGAATCCCGAGGATGCGGCGCTGGTGCGGCCGCGCCTCGAGCAGGTGCTAGACAAGAACCGGCTGCGCATCGTCGAGGATGCGCGCATCGTCCGTGGCGGCTGTCTGATCGAAACCAGCCAGGGCGATCTCGACGCCACCCTGCAGGCGCGCTGGCGCCAGGTGGTCCAGGTGCTGGGTTCCAACCGGAACTGGCTCGAATGATCGACCGCACCGTTCGCCTGCGCGAATATCTGGCCGATTGTCGCCGCGCGGTCGGCTGGGCGACGCCGATCGCGGTAAGCGGACGCCTGACCCGCGTCTCCGGCCTGGTGATGGAGGCGGTCGGGCTGCGCCTGCCGGTCGGCAGCCAGTGTCACGTGCAGATTCCCGGTGGTCAGAGCGTAGAGGCGGAAGTCGCGGGTTTTTCCGGCGACCGCCTGTTCATCATGCCGGCGACCGATATCTATGGCGTGATGCCGGGGGCGCGCGTCGTCCCCGATAACCCGATGGCGGCACAGCCGCCGCGTTTGGGAATGCGCTATATCCCGCGCCGGCGCGCGCAGGACCGGGTGCGCCAGGTGCCGGTCGGCGAGCGCCTGCTGGGCCGGGTGCTGGATGGCTCGGGACGCACTCTCGACGGTCTCGGGCCGCTGTCGCTGGAACGCCGCGTCCCGCTCTATAGCCGCCCGACCAACCCGCTCGAGCGTTCGACCATCAGCCAGACGCTGGATGTCGGGGTGCGCGCCATCAACAGCCTGCTGACGGTGGGGCGCGGACAGCGGCTCGGCCTGTTCGCCGGCAGCGGGGTGGGCAAGAGCGTCCTGCTCGGGATGATGGCGCGCTACACCGAAGCCGACGTGGTGGTGGTCGGACTGATCGGCGAGCGCGGCCGCGAGGTCAAGGAATTCATCGAGCGCATTCTCGGCAGCGAGGGCATGGCGCGTGCCGTGGTGGTGGCGGCGCCGGCCGACCATCCGCCGCTGATGCGGCTCAACGGCGCTGCCTATGCGATGGCGATCGCCGAGTATTTTCGCGACCAGGGCAAGCACGTGCTGCTGATCATGGATTCGCTGACCCGCTACGCCATGGCGCAGCGCGAGGTGGCGCTGGCGATCGGCGAGCCGCCGGCGACCAAGGGCTATCCGCCGTCGGTGTTCGCCAAGCTGCCGCAACTCGCCGAGCGCGCCGGCAATGGCAAGAGCGGCGGCGGCTCGATCACCGCCTTCTTCACCGTGCTGATGGAAGGCGACGACCAGCAGGACCCGATCGCCGACGCGGCGCGCGCGATCCTCGACGGCCACATCGTATTGAGCCGCGACCTCGCCGACGCCGGGCACTATCCGGCGATCGACATCGAGGCTTCGATCAGCCGTGCCCAGCCCGATCTTCTCAACGAGGACGAACTCGAGCGGGTGCGCCGCTTCAAGTACCTGTATTCCCGCTACATGCGCAGCCGCGACCTGCTGGCGGTGGGGGCCTACGTGCCCGGTGCCGACCTGGTGCTCGACGAGGCGGTGAAATGCTATCCGCGCATGCAGGGTTTCCTGATGCAGGGGATCCGCGAGAAGGCGTCTCTGGCGCAGTCGCGCGCCGATCTCGATGAGGTGCTGAGTTGAACGGCTTCACCTTGCATCGGGTATTGCAACTGGCGGAGCAGCGCGCCGAAAACCTGTCGCGCGCGGTCAAGCAGGCCCACGGCGAATGGCTGCGCGCGCGCGGACGGCAGGTGCAGCTGCGAGGCCTGCGGCAAACCCATGCCGCGCGCCTGGCCGAGCGTCTGCATCAGGGCCTGGCGGCGAGCCAGTTGCTTGATGCGACGCGTCTGCAGCAGACCCAGGACAGGGAAATGCGCGCCGCGCAGGGCGCGATCGACGCCGCCTACGCCGAATGGCAGGCCAGGCTGGCGGTCTGGATGCAGGCGGAACAGCGCGTCAAGGCGCTGCAGGTGCTGAAGCAGCGCGCACTCGACCGCGCCGCGATCAAGCAGAAGCGCATCGACCAGCGCCAGCACGACGAACTGGTCGAGTTGGCGCGCTTCCGTCAGGAGTCACAACGGCGATGATGCAGCTGTTGCCCCTTACCGCCGAGGAAGAGGATTTTCTGGCCCGTGGTCCGCTTGCCCCGAGTCTTCCGCCCGAGCGGCTGACGCGCGGGCTGGCGGCCTGGCTGTCGGCGCGTCTGCGTCAGCCGCTGCACGTTCAGGCTATCGCCACCACGGTGCCGCGCAGCGTCGCCGATGTCCCGCACTGGCGGCGCGATCGGCTGCTCGACACCCTGTGGCTGACCTGCCGGCTCGGCGGCCGGCAAGTGCGCGGCGCGGCAGCCTCCGAGCAGGCGGGGCTGACCCGTACGCTGAATCAGCTGCTGGCCGAAACCTGGCTCGATGCCGCGGACGAGATCGAACTTCCGCGGACGCTATGCTGGCAGATCGGCTGGCCAGGGCAGAGCGCAAGCCTTGAACTCGACCTGCCGGCCGGGCGCGGGCGAATGAAACGCTGGGCGCTGGAGATGATTCGTGACATCGACTAGGACCAGTGTGCTGATCCTGCTGGGATGTTTGGCGACGCCAGCCTGGGCTGCGACCAGCACCACGACCAGCGTGGCGACGGTGCTGATCAGCCTGGTCCTGATCCTCGGCGGCTTTGCCCTGGTGGCGTGGTTGGCGCGGCGCTATCTGCCGGGCCTCGGGGGGACCCAGGGCGTGGTGAAGGTGGTCGGCGCGACCATGGTCGGGCCGCGCGAGCGGGTGGTGGTGATCGAGGTAGAGGACGCGCGTCTGGTGCTCGGGGTCGGCGGCGGCCAGGTAAGGCTGCTGCATACCCTGCCGCGCGCCGCGACAGGCGAGAACAGGGTGACGCCGACATGAAGGCGCTCGGCTGGAGTTTCGTCGCTGCGCTGCTGCTGGCGAGCGGCTGGGCGTGGGGTGCCGATGCCAGCGTGCCCTTGTTCGTCGTGACGCCTGGCGCTGGCGGGCAGGTCTACGGCGTATCCGGCGAGAGCCTGCCGTTCCTCCTGCTGTTCCCGTTCCTGCCTGCGCTGCTGCTGGCATTTACCGCCTTTGCGCGGATTGCGGTAGTGCTGTTCCTGCTGCGTCATGGCCTCGGCAGCCCGACTGCGCCGCCCAATCTGGTCCTGACCGGCCTCGCCCTGCTGCTGACTTTCTTCGTCATGATGCCGGCGATGGAAAAGATCAATGCCGATGCCTACGCGCCTTATCTCGACGGCAAGCTGGAACTGAACGCGGCGCTGGAACGGGCCGCCGAGCCGCTGAAAGGCTTCATGCTGCGGCAGACCCGGGTCGAGGATCTCGGTCTGTTCGTCGGCGACGACGGCATGGTCGATCCGACTCAGCCGGAAACGGTGCCGTTCTCCGCGCTGTCGCCCGCCTTCCTCACCAGCGAGCTCAAAACCGCCTTCCAGATCGGCTTCATGGTGATCCTGCCGTTCCTGATCATCGACCTCGTCGTCGCCGCGGTGCTCACCGCACTCGGCATGATCATGCTGCCGCCGCAGATGGTGTCGCTGCCGCTGAAGCTGTTGCTGTTCGTCGCAGTCGATGGCTGGCACCTGCTGGTAGGCTCGCTGATCGGGAGCTTCTAGATGGCGGACCTAGCCCGCGATGCCCTCGGACTGGCTCTGCTGATTGCCGTGCCGCTGCTGCTCGCGGGGCTGCTGACCGCCTTCCTGGTGAGCCTGTTCCAGGCTGCCACCCAGATCCTCGAGCCGACGCTCTCGTTCGTTCCCAAACTGCTGGTCATGGCTGCGGTGCTCGCCGTCTTGGGCAACTGGATGGGCGGCCAGCTGGTGGAGTTTGCCCGCACCCTGCTGGTCGAATTTCCCGGCCTGATCGAGTAAGTCCAGCGTGCCAGGACCGGGCGGAGCCGGAATGAGCGAAGCGGTCATGGCAGCCTGGCTGTTTGCCTTTGCGCGACTGGCGGGCTGGGCGCTGCTCGATCCGCTGCTGGCACGAATCCCGATTTTCCTGCGACTGCTGCTTGCGGCAGCCCTGGCCGCTGCATTGCTGCCAGGGCTCGGCGCGACCGGGCTGCCTGCGCCGTTTTCGCTTGCCGGCGCGCTTGCGCTCGGGGCCGAGGCGCTATGGGGGGCGGCCCTGGCATTGTGCGTGCGGCTGGTGTTCGCGGCGATGGAGGCGGTGCTCGTCTGGTTCGGCCACAGCGCCAGCGGCGGTCTGCTGATGCTGACCACGGAGCAGGCGATGCCCGCCGATGCCGCCTGGCGCAACCTTGCCGGCTGGATGGCGGCCATGGCGTTTCTCGCTGCGAATGGCCATTTGCTGGTGATGAGCGCACTGACGCAGAGCTTTGCCGCCATGCCGGTTGCGGCGCTGCCGGCAGCCCCCGACCTGCGCTTGCTGGCCGAAGGCGCGGCCTGGCTGTTCGCAGCGGGGATCCAGCTCGCCCTGCCGCTGCTGGCGTTTGCCCTGTTGCTGCAATTGGCGCTGGCGGTGGTGGCGCGGACCGTGCCTGGGGTGGACATGTTCTCGGTCGGCCTCGGACTCGCGGCGACGAGCGTGCTGCTGGCGCTGGTCTGGGCAATGCCGTTGATCAGCGCCGGGGTGGCGGGCGGAATCGAACAACTGTCTGGCTGGCTCGATAGGTTGGTGGGTGCCAGATAGATTAGAATCACGAGGTTTATCGATCAGGCGCCGCCGGACGGCGGCCATTACGGAAGAATCATGATTCAGGGAAGTCTGGTTGCAATCGTTACCCCGATGTTCGAGGACGGCAGCCTCGATGTCGAAGGACTGCGCAGTCTGGTTGACTGGCACGTTGCCGAAGGCAGCGACGGCATCGTCATCGTCGGCACCACCGGCGAGTCGCCCACGGTCAGCTTCGACGAGCACTGCCAGCTTATTCGCGTCGCGGTGGAACAGTCAGCCGGCCGCATTCC
>JBAPWR010000147.1:0-3677 GCA_049283775.1 Thiobacillus sp. | reverse complement strand
ATGACGATCTGGGCCGGGCCGGTTGCCGACTATGCCGCCGATACCGCGGCGCAGCTGCGGTCACCGCAGCACTACATCGAAGCCGTGCTGGGCACCAGACAATGAGACGCCTTCTCCCCCACCCCCTGCTGACGGTTTCGCTGCTCGTGCTGTGGCTGCTGCTGGTCAACCAGCTGAGCGCCGGGCAAATCGTGCTGGGCGCGCTGCTCGGCTGGCTGATTCCGTTCGTGACTTCGGGCTTCTGGCCGGAGCAGATCCGCATTCGCAATCCGCTCACCCTGCTGCACTACCTGATGATCCTGATCGTCGATATCGTGCGCGGCAGCTTTCATGTCGCCGACCTGATCCTCAAGGGGCCCAGGCGCCTGCGCCCGGCCTTCGTCGAGGTGCCGCTGGCGCTCACCACCGATCTCGCCATCAGCCTGCTGGCCAATACCATTTCGCTGACGCCGGGCACGGTGTCGGCCCGGCTCAATGCTGCCAAAGACACGCTGATCGTGCATACCCTGGATACCGACGACCCCGACGCCCTGGTCGCCGAGATCAAGCAGCGCTACGAAGCGCCGCTGAAGAAAATCTTCGAGGAGGCCAAGCCATCATGCTAGAAACCGTCATCCCGATCGCCTACGCGCTGGTCAGCCTGGCCCTGGCGCTGAGTTTCTGGCGCCTGCTGCGAGGCCCGGACGCGCCCGACCGCATTCTCGGCCTCGACACCCTGTACGTGAACACCATCGCCCTGCTGGTGCTGCTCGGCATCCATCTCGGCAACGCCATCTATTTCGAGGCCGCGCTGCTGATCGCGATGATGGGCTTCGTCGGTACCGTGGCGCTGTGCAAGTACCTGCTGCGCGGCGACATCATCGAATGAATAGTTGAAAAGCCATGATCGACATCCTGCTTTCCCTGCTGATCCTGACCGGCGCGATCTTCACCCTCATCGGCTCGCTCGGGCTGGCCCGACTGCAGGATTTCTACACCCGCCTGCACGGCCCGACCAAGGCCACCACGCTGGGCGTCGGCTGCCTGCTTGTCGCCTCCGCCATCTATTTCAGCGTGCGCGACGAGGGCATCAGCCTGCACGAGGTGCTGGTCACGCTGTTCCTCTTCATCACCGCGCCGGTGAGCGCGCACCTGCTCGCCAAGGCCGCGCTGCACCTGCAGGTCAAGTCGCTCGCCGCGACGCCACCAGCCGACTCCGACAGCGACAAGACCGCCTGACCCCGCCGCAGCGGCAGTGCAAGCTGCCGGATTCCCTGCGGCATAATTCCGCTTTTTGCAAAATCCAAAAGGACCTACCATGCGCCCCGCCCTCATCACCCTGCCCCTGACGGCCCTGTTCCTGCTTTCCGCCTGTGCGACCAACGACCTCGGCGAGTCGCGCGACCTGACCAAGACCGAAACCGGCGCGCTGATCGGCGCCGCGAGCGGTGCCGTGCTCGGTGCGATCATCAAGGATGACAAGCGCGGCAAGGGCGCGCTGATCGGCGCAGTCGGCGGCGGACTGGCCGGCGGCGCGGTCGGCTATTACATGGACAAGCAGGCCAAGGACCTGGAACTGCAGCTGCAGCCGGAAATCCAGCGCGGCGAGATCAGCATCGAGAAGCGCGCCAGCGACAATGCGCTGCTGGTCGACATGACCTCGACCACCGGCTTCGACAACCTTTCCTACGTCATCAAGCCGGGCTATCTGTCGACGCTCAACAAGATCTCGCGCGTCCTCAACCAGTACGGCAAGACCAGCGTCACCGTGATCGGCCACACCGACAGCATCGGCACCCACGCCGACAACCAGGTGCTGTCGGAAAAACGCGCGCAATCGGTGCTCGACTACTTCGCCAGCCAGAACGTCAACCCGCTGCGCCTGAGTTCCTACGGCAAGGGCGAAACCGAGCCGCGCGCCGACAACAGCACCCAAGCCGGCCGGGCGCTGAATCGCCGCGTCGAGCTGGTGATTGTGCCGGTGGTGGCGGGAACTTGAAACCCAGTTTTGTCGACGAATGAAATGAAGTAAAAGCGATTTAACGCCAATACCCAAAGGGCATAAAGGGCGCAAAGGAACGCGAAGGGGAAAACCCAGAGCGCGAATGACGCGAACAGACTCGAATCAAAGCAAGTCTTCATTGCTTGTTCATTCGCGCGATTCGCGGACAAATCCCTTTTTTGCCTTTACTTCGCGTTCCTTCGCGCCCCTTCGCGGTTAAACGCCTTTGACTTCCCCGCCCCGGCACAGGGGATTTTTCCGTCTAAAGTGAGGACATGGTGAATCTGATTTTCGTGTTGTCTCGGCTCGTCCTGTTTTTCGGGCTGATGTACGGGCTGGCCGCTCCCGCCAGCGCGGAGATGGTGCGGGTGCTGACGGTGGCGGGGGCGATCAGTCCGGCCAGCGCCGACTATCTGGTGCGCGGCATCGACAAGGCCGCCGAGGACAAGGCGCACCTGGTGGTGATCGAGATGGACACGCCGGGCGGACTCGACACCTCGATGCGCGACATCATCAAGGCCATCCTCGCGTCGAAGGTGCCGGTCGCCACCTATGTTTCGCCCAAGGGGGCCCGCGCCGCCAGCGCCGGCACCTACATCCTCTACGCCAGTCATATCGCCGCGATGGCGCCGGCGACCAACCTCGGCGCGGCAACGCCGGTCGAGCTCGCCCCTTCCGGCGGCGACAAGCCTGTCCCTGACAAGCCGGCGACGCCGGGCAAGCCCGACGCAGGCAAGCCGACCGAGCCCGCGCCGGGCGACGCCAAGATGCGCAAGGCAGTGCACGATGCCGCCGCCTACATCCGCGGACTGGCCGAATTGCGCGGGCGCAATGTCGAGTGGGCCGAGCGCGCGGTGCGCGAGGCGGTCAGCCTGCCGGCCGACGAGGCGCTGGCCATCAATGTCATCGATATCGTCGCGACCGACCTAGGCGACCTCCTGCAGCAGGTTGATGGCCGGGTCATCGAGATGAACGGCCAGAGCGTCACCCTTGACACCGGCAACGCCACCATCGAGAAAATCGAGCCCGACTGGCGCAGCCGCTTGCTGGCAGTGATCGGCAATCCCGGCATCGCCTACATCCTGATGCTGCTCGGCATCTACGGGCTGATCTACGAATTCTCCAATCCCGGCATGCTGTTCCCCGGCGTGGTCGGCGGCATCTCCCTGCTGCTGGCGCTGTTCGCGTTACAGGTGATGCCGATCAACTACGTCGGCCTGGCGCTGATGATCCTCGGCATCGTGCTGATGATTTCCGAGGCCTTCGTCCCCAGCTTCGGCGCGCTGGGAATAGGCGGGCTGATCGCCTTCATCATCGGCTCGGTGATGCTGATCGACACCGACCTGCCCGGCTACGGCGTCCCCTGGCAGCTGATCGTCCCGGTGGCGGTGGCCAGCGGCCTGTTCAGCTTCTTCGTCGTCGGAATGGCGGTCAAGGCGCGGGCGCGGCCGGTGGTGACCGGTGCCGAGGAAATGGTCGGCGCCCGTGGCGAGATACTCGAGGACATGGAACACGAAGGCTGGGCGCGCGTCCACAGCGAACAGTGGCGGGTGCGCAGCCGCGTGCCGCTGAAGCGCGGCGACACCGTGCGGGTGCAGGCGCGGCATGACCTGGTACTCGATGTGGAGCCTGAAGATCGTTGAAAGCGCTTTAACCGCGAAGGACGCGAAGCAACGCGAAGGGAAAATCGTTAAAG
>JBAPWR010000146.1:0-9876 GCA_049283775.1 Thiobacillus sp. | reverse complement strand
GTGTGACGGGGGCTTCGGTGCGCATCGGGTCTCCGGCGGCGGATTTGAGTAAATGAATGCCGGACGCACCCGCCAGGCGGATTCGGCTGTTACACGCCCTGTTTCAGGCTCGCCTCGATGAATTGATCGAGGTCGCCGTCGAGCACCTTCTGCGTGTTGGAGGCTTCGACATTGGTGCGCAGATCCTTGATGCGCGACTGGTCGAGCACGTAGCTGCGGATCTGGTGGCCCCAGCCGACGTCGGACTTGCCGGCCTCGAGCTTGTCCTGCTCGGCCTGGCGCTTGCGCAACTCGGCCTCGTAGAGCTTCGATTTCAGCATCGACATCGCCTCGGCGCGGTTCTTGTGCTGCGAGCGGTCGTTCTGGCACTGCACCACGATGTTGGTGGGCAGGTGGGTGATGCGCACCGCCGAGTCGGTCTTGTTGATGTGCTGACCACCGGCGCCTGATGCGCGATAGGTGTCGATGCGCAGGTCGGCGGGGTTGATGTCGACCTCGATCGAATCGTCGACCTCGGGGTAGACGAACACGCTGGCGAACGAGGTATGGCGTCCGCCCGACGAGTCGAACGGCGATTTGCGCACCAGACGGTGCACGCCGGTCTCGGTACGCAGGGTGCCGTAGGCGTAGTCGCCCTCGATCTTGATCGAGGCGGACTTGATGCCAGCGACATCGCCTTCGGATTCTTCCAGCAGCTCGGCCTTGAAGCCCTTGCGTTCCGCGTATTTCAGGTACTGACGCAGCAGCATCGACGCCCAGTCGCAGGCCTCGGTACCCCCGGCGCCAGCCTGGATATCGATGAAGCAATTGCTCGGGTCGGCCGGATTGTTGAACATGCGGCGGAATTCCAGCGTCGAGACATCTTTCTCGATGCCCTCGATATCCGCTTGTACCGCGGCGAGCGTGTCGTCGTCGTTTTCCTCGCGCGCCATTTCGAAAAGTTCGGCCGCATCCGTCAGGCCCGACGTTACGCGGTCGAGCACCAGTACCACATCTTCCAGGGACTTGCGCTCGCGGCCCAGCTCCTGCGCGCGGGCGGCGTCATTCCAGAAGTCCGGTGCCTCGGACAAACGAACGACTTCTTCTAGACGGTCTTTCTTGACAGGGTAGTCAAAGAAACCCCCTGAGTTGGTTGGCACGCTCGCCGAGGTCGGCGAGTTGGGATTCGATCTGGTTTAGGGCTTCGGCTTCCATGATTTTCAAGCGCACAAAAGCTCAGGATTATATGACACGCAGCACCGCCCAGGCAGCGATCAGACCGATCGCGATCGCTCCCATGCCGGCGATGGCGTGACGCGCCATGTTCCAGCCGCCGAGTACGAATGCCACCGCCGATTTGAAGGCGATATTGGACAGAATGGCAAGGGTGATGACGTCGATGACGATGGCGACCGGCAATTTTTCCAGCGCATGCAGGCGCAGGCTGGTGAGGGTGATGGCATCGACATCGGTGAGGCCGGCAATCAGGCTGACGACGTACAGGCCGCGATGACCAAGCCAGTCCGACAGCCACGCTGCCGCCAGCAGCACCAGGGCATAGAGGGCGCCAAAGCTGAACGCGCTGCGCAGTTCGGTCGGATTGGATATCTGCAGTTCGGGCATCGAGCCTTGCGGCTGCAACGCACGCGTGCCGTACCAGGCTGCCAGTCCGCCGGTCGCCAGGCCGCCCGCGAGCAACGGCAAAAGCTGTAGCAGGACATCCGGCGCGAGCACCGCGGCAACCACCCCGAGCCGGATCAATACCATCAGGTTGGAGAGCACGATGACGATGATGGCGATGCGTGCCATCGCGTCTCCGGAGCGTGCGTGCCGGCTGAAGGCGAACGTGGTCGCGGTGCTCGAGACCAGTCCTCCGAGCACCCCCAGCGCCACCGCGCCGCGGCGCTGACCGATCAGTCGCAGGGCGGCGTAGCCGGCAAGACTGACGCCGGAGATCAGCACGACCATCCACCAGATCTGATAGGGATTCAGGGCCCCGTAGGGACCATAGTCGCGGTCCGGCAGCAGCGGCAGGATGACCAGCGATAGGACGGCGAACTGCAGGACCGACAACAGGTCATGACGGGTGAGCCGCTCGCTCATGCCGCGCAGCTCTGGCTTGAAATAAAGCAGCAGGGTAGCCGAGACGCCGAGCAGGACGGCGAGTTGGAATTCTTCCAGCCAGCTCAGCACCCCGAGCCCGTAGCACAGCACCAGAGCGGCGATGGTGGTCGTCCCGGGGTCGCCTGTTTCACCCTCGGGCTGGCGCAGATAGGCAGCGATGATCATGCCGCCGGTCAGCAACAGGCCGGCGACGATGAGCCATGGCGAATCGGTGCGTTCTGCGAGGTGCGAGGCGAGCACCCCAAACAGCGCGGTCAGCGCGAAAGTTCGCAGACCGGCCTTGGCCGACGGGTTGCGCTCGCGTTCGAGGCCGATCAGCAGGCCCAGGGCAACTGCCACCAGATAGCGTGGAAGCGTATCCAGTTCGGCGGGAAACCAGATTGCAGCGTCAGGCATGAGGACGAGGGAACGGCTCCGCCCCGGCAACAGGCTCCCAGTGGTGAAGTCTGAGCTGCACGCTACGGCTGCCGTTGTATTCGTTGGACATCAGCGCGTACACGGCGCGTATCCGCGGCGGCAGCAAGTCGGCATGAAAAAAGTGCATCGCGTCGAATGTCTCGCCATTACGCTGCAGCTTCAACTTTAGATGCTTTTCCTTCAGCACGCGCTGCGCCGCAGTGTCGAACTCGCCGACGAACAGCGGCGCCGGAAAACCTTGTCCCCAGATGCCGTTCTCGATTTCCCGCGCGAAGTCGTAGGTGTGAGCTTCGGCGGCGAGCTCGCCGTCCGTCTCGATCACGCCTTCGAGGTCTGCAGGCGAGACCAATTCGCGAGTGACCTGCTCGAAGGCCTGCTGGAAAAGTACATGCCCATCGGCAGCCAAAGACAGGCCTGCCGCCATGGCATGACCACCGAACTTGAGGATCAGGCCGGGGTGGCGTTTGTCGATCAGGTCCAGGGCGTCGCGCAAATGCAGGCCGGGAATGGAACGCCCCGATCCTTTCAGTTCGCCATTTTCGCTACGTGCGAAAACTACGGTCGGGCGGTGAAACCGGTCCTTCAGGCGCGAGGCGAGGATGCCGATCACGCCGACATGCCAATCCGGCTGATAGGCGGTGAGGCTCGTGCTCTCGCCAGGAGAGAAGTCTTCGAGGATGGCGAGGGCTTCGTCCAGCATGCCGGATTCGACCTCGCGTCGTGCATGATTGAGGGCATCGAGCCGTTGTGCCAGCTGCTGAGCGGCAGCGGGATCGTCGGCCAGCAGGCATTCGATGCCGAGCGCCATGTCTTCGATACGTCCGGCGGCGTTGAGGCGGGGCCCGAGCCTGAAGCCGAGGTCGAATACGCTGGCTTGGCGGGGGTCGGCTCCCGCCGCGCGAAACAGCGCCTGAATGCCAGCCGAGGCCTTGCCCGCTCTCATCCGCGCCAGCCCCTGGGCAACCAGGGTGCGGTTGTTGGGGTCGAGCCTGACGACGTCGGCGACGGTGCCGAGCGCCACCAGATCGAGCAATTCGCGCAGGTCCGGCTCGGGAGCTCTGACGAAATGACCGCGCTGGCGAAGCTCCGCGCGCAATGCCAGCAGGACGTAGAACATCACCCCGACACCCGCGAGATTTTTAGATCCGAAGTGGCAGCCTGGCTGGTTGGGGTTGACGATGCACAAAGCATCCGGGAGCGTTTCGCCCGGCAGGTGATGGTCGGTAACCAGTACCGGTATGCCCATCCTGTTGGCTGCAGCGATGCCTTCCACTGCTGCGATGCCGTTGTCGACCGTGATCAGCATGTCGGGCTGGCGCGCGGCTGCCAGTCGCACGATCTCGGGACTGAGGCCATAACCGTGTTCGAGCCGGTTGGGAACCAGATAGTCGACAGTCGCGCCCAGAGATCGCAGGCCGCGGATGCCGACCGCACAGGCCGTTGCGCCATCGGCATCGTAATCAGCCACGATCAGCAGGCGCTGGTTTTGCCGGATGGCGTCGGCCAGCAGGCAGGCGGCACGGTTGCCGTGCAGCAATGTGTCGGGTGGCAGGAGTTGCGGCAGACGATGCGCCACCTCGCTTGAACTTGTCACGCCGCGAGCAGCGAACAGGCGCGCCCATTGAGGCGTCATTCCGCTCTGCTGCAGCGCCGTGAGCGTGTCCTCCGGACAGGGGCGGATACTGATTCTTGGCATGGCGTGATTGTATCGGCGGGATTCGCGCCGGCGCTGAATAAGGAATTCAGAATCTTGTAAATTGCAGGTTTGGTAGGCTGCGGGGGCAGGGTTAAGATTCATCCATGAGCCATTTATTGCCTTTGTCCCGCGTCGCCAAGCTGGTGGGCCAGCCACGCCACGCGCTGCAGGAAATGATCCGGAGCGGCACCCTTGCGACATTCGATGGCATGGTGGAACTCGACGAGTTGCTGCGCGCCTTCCCCGAGGTCAGGTGGGATGACGACGCGGAGTTTCGCCGCGTCACCGAAATAAAGGAAAAGGCCTTCGCCAAGCGGGTGCTGGAGCGGGCGCTGCCGGACAAGGAAGTGCTGGCGGCACGCCTGACCGAGCTTGGCAACGATTACGCGGCGGCCAAGGCCCTGCTGATGCATTACAGCAACGTCATCGGCTGGGTGGACGAGAAAATCGATGAACTCGAGGAAGACCAGAGCCGTGAAACCCGTCATGCCTTGCATACCTTGCGTGCGTTTCTGCTGCGTCATCTTGACGAGATCCCGCCCGATGCCGTGCGGGCGCAGTCGGTGATCGCCCAGGAAAGGATACTCAGGATCATGTCAGCCCATGTCACCATCCAGCCGAGTGGTCATGAGTTCTTCGTCGAGGGCAACGACACCTTGCTGGAGGCCGCGCTGCGTAATGGCGTGTCGCTCAACTATGGCTGCAGCAATGGCAACTGCGGGGAATGCCGGGCGCGGCTGATTTCCGGAGAGGTCAAGAAAGTCCACGCCCATGACTATGTGCTGAAGCAGGCCGAAAAGGACGCAGGCATGATCCTGATGTGTTCCTGCTCCCCGGTGAATGACGTGGTCATCGAAGCCTCGGTTGCCGGGGCACGCGATATTCCTGTGCAGCGCCTGAATGCCAAGGTCAAGTCAGTCGAAGTGTTCAATCCGCGTGTCGCCGCACTGCATTTGCTGGCGCCACGCAGCCAGCGTCTGCGCTATCTGGGCGGACAATCCGTCAAGCTTGCCGTCAACGGCATCTCGGGTCGTTACGCCCTTGCCAGTTGTCCCTGCGAGGACCGGCATCTCGAGGTGCAGGTGCCGCGCCATGAAGGCGATGCCTTCTCGGCAATGCTTTTCGAATCGCTCAGGGCGAACGACAGCGTCGAGGTGGAGGGGCCTTTCGGGGAATTTGTCCTCGACGAGGATTCGCCGCGCCCGGTGATTTTTCTTGCCTTTGGCTCGGGCTTCGCGCCGGTCAAAAGCCTGATCCAGCATGCCATGTCCCTGGATCTGGCGGAATCAATCGAATTGCATTGGCTGGCCGATGAGGCAGGCCACTATCAGGACAACCTTTGCCGCGCCTGGAGCGATGCGCTGGATAATTTCAATTACACCCCTCATGCGTGCACTGAGGATCCCGCAGCGACCCTCTCGGCGATCGTGGCCGACTATCCCGACCTGCATCGCTTTGACGTCTACGCTGCCGGCACGCGTTCCCAGCTCGATGCCGCTCGAGCCACGTTCCTGGCGCATGGCCTGCATGAAGCGCGCTGGTTCTCTGCCTCGGTCGACGGCTGATTACAAATGATCCGGGCCTGGGTCTTGCTCTGGGCGTTTCCGGCGACTGTGCTGGGCCTGCTTGTCGCGCTGATCGCGCGTGCCAGCGGTGGAAGGGCCAAGCCTGTCGATGGCGTGCTCGAGGTGGCAGGGGGCTTGCCAGCCCGCTTATTGGAAAAGGGCTTTCCGTTCAGCGGCCCGGTTATGGCAATCACGCTCGGGCATGTTGTGATCGGTATATCGGAACAAGCGCTGACTCTAACCCGCTTGCACGAACGGGCGCATGTCAGGCAATTCGAACGCTGGGGCGGATTGATGTTGTTGCTATATCCGATCGCGGGCTTGTGGATTGCGATGCGCGGACGCGATCCCTACCGCGACAATCCATTCGAGCGCCGCGCTCGGGCGGAAGAGCGCATCGGCAAGCTCTGAGACGTGCGAGTTACGCTCGGTCAATCCGGAAGATGATGGGTTTCTTCTCCGGGCACGCCGGTTTCCGGATCGATCCAGTCGGCGATACCCAATTCCTCTTCCGCTTCTTCGAGGGTCTCGCCAGGCTCGTAGTCGCTGTCTGCGCTGTACTCCATATCCTGTACTGCATCCAGCAAGGTTGGAAACGGGCCGTACTCCTCACCCGATTCACTGTCCAGCCAGTAGAAACCATCAGGACGCTCAATGACTCTCGTGTGATCGAACTCGGGTGGTGTTTCCGGTATGGCTTGCTTCATGGTCCACATCCTCCTTAGTGACAAATATAGAGACTGTTGGCCAAAGCGACAAGGATCGATTAGTACACCATCCGCTGGTTCACGATCAGCCCGGCCAGCGCAGAGACCAGCAGCAGCAGGTGCAGCCAGCTCCACAAT
The DNA here is from genome assembly GCA_049283775.1 of Thiobacillus sp. Taxonomy (GTDB): domain Bacteria; phylum Pseudomonadota; class Gammaproteobacteria; order Burkholderiales; family Thiobacillaceae; genus Thiobacillus. Next base: position 3,250 of record JBAPWR010000146.1, on the reverse strand, counting down.
CGATAGTGGCTGACCAGCGCCTTGACGACCCGGTTGGCGATCAGATAGGGGCGTCCATGTCCAGGCTTGCGGATGAGATGGATGCCATCCTTGAGGCGGATATCCAGATGCTGTCGATCGATCTCGTTGGCGGCTTCCCGACGCGCACGCTCCCATTCATCGAGATCGATTTCGCCGTCGCGGTTGGCATCGAAGCGGGCGAGCAGGCTGGCCTTGTCCTTTTTCCATTCGGCAAGCAGCGAAGCAAGGTCGGCTTGCCTGTCCAGCACAGCGTTGGGTCCGCCCAGCGTGACATGCTCGCCCAGTACGTAGAGCGTTTCGCCCTCGATCAGGGTCCATTCGGATTTCCGATAGCCCCCTTCGGTTATCACGCTCTTGCGGGCCGTCTTGATCTCTGCGCCCTCAGGGTCGACCAGCGCCAGTCCACTGCCGTCATCGACTCCGAAAGTGTCGTGCGATACGCCGGAATCGACATGTTCCCAGCGATCCCCTCGCTTGCGCTCGACGAGGTAGCGATACCACAGGCAGGGCAGACCGGTGATATGGCTTACAAGCACGTCACCAGGCGGCTGCCTGCCGCGCCCGACAATTTCGACGAATCCCTGGGGTGCTGATGAGATGCGGGAAGTGGGCGTGTCGGCTACCAGGCGATAGCGCTTCAGGTTGCCGAGCCAGGCCAGAAGACTGGTAAATCCGATCACCGACAGCGTGAGCATCCAGCCGGTCCGCGAATGGAGCTGAAAGCCGATCAGCAGAAAAGCGAGATTGCCACCGCCCAGCGCGTAATTGACAAAATCATGCCGCCATTCCGCGTGTGAACGCAGCAGAAACATCAGCCGGCAAAGAGTTCACGAACATCGACGTCTTTTTTCTCTTCGCTGGCAAAGCGCAGCAGCGGGAACTGTCGGAAGGAAAACAGCCTCGCCACGATGGTGTCGGGAAACTGCTCGACGCGTACATTGTTGACGTTGACCGACTCGTTGTAGAACTCGCGGCGATCGGCAATGGCGTTTTCCAGGCCGGTGATTCGTGCCTGGAGGTGTTTGAAGGTGTCATTGGTCTTCAGCTCGGGATAGGCTTCGGCGACCGCGAAAAGATTGCCCAGCCCGAGACGCAGCGCACCTTCCGCCTGGCCCAGTGCTGGAATGTCATGGCTTGCGCGTGCGCTGGCGACCTGGCTGCGCGCCTGCATGACCTTTTCCAGCGTCTCCTGTTCGAATTTCATGTACTGCCTGCAGGTCTCGACCAGCTTGGGCAGTTCTTCGTGGCGCTGCTTCAGCAGCACATCGATGTTCGACCAGGCCTTGCCGACGTTGTGCTTGATTGTGACCAGATGGTTGTAGATGAAGATGCCGTAGATCACGAGCAACCCCATGACAATAAGGATAAGCAGACTGCCAGACATCACATGCTCCACGTTTTGTACCCTGTTTGATAGCGGTCCGGACAGTTCAATCTTGAGTTGAAAATGTCACAGACGCGCCTCCAGAAGGGCAGCGATTTCGCCGTCCTCCAGCACGATGGGATTGGTCTTCATGCTGCTCCCTCGGCAATGGTTGACGACACGGGGGATGTCCGCACGCGTCACCCCGAAACGCCCGAGTCCTGGCAAGTCCAGGGCCTGCGTCCAGCTGTCGAGGATTTCGAGCAGGGCGGCATGGGCCTCCGCCTGTTGCGGACAGGCCCTTTTGCTCAGCAGTCGTCCGACCAGAGCGTACTTCTCCAGTGCCCGATTGTGTGGATCGCGCCTGCGCATGGCATCGATGTTGACGCGCGTTGCCTCGGCGATCAGCGTCCCACACGCCGCACCGTGCGGAATCGGAAAAAAAGCGCCGAGCGGGGCGGCCAGCCCGTGTACCGACCCCAATCCCACCTGGGCCAGCGTGATGCCCGAGATCAGTGCGGCATATGCCATGCGACTGCGGGCCTCAGCGTCTTCCGCGCTGGCATGAAAAGCCAGCAGTCCCTCGCGCGCTGCCTTCATTCCCCCCCAGGCGAGCGAGTCCGTCAGCGGGGTCGAGCGGCTGGAGACATAAGATTCCAGAAGTTGCGTCAGGGCGTCCATGCCATTGGCCGCGATCACTTGTGGGGGACAAGTGGCCAGCAGATCCGGATCGACCAGAGCGTACTCGGCGACCAGCTTTTCATCACGAAACGATTTCTTGAACCCGTGCTCGCCGCGCACACTCAGCACGGCATTTCGTGTGGCTTCCGACCCGGTGCCAGCGGTTGTGGGTACGGCGATGAAGGGGGTGCTCGGTCCGTGATAGGGCAGTTCGGGGCCGACGCCTTCCAGATGATCCATCACGGAATTGCCCGGCTTGAGCAAGCCGGCAATTGCCTTTGCGGCATCCAGCGCACTGCCGCCACCGATTCCGATCACGACATCGATTTGATGTGGCCGCATCGCCTGAACCGCAGCGTCGATCAGCTCGGGCGAGGGCTCATCGCTGACGGAAAAGGTCTGGAGTGACATGCCTGCCGCTTCGAGACCGGCCACCAGAGCTGACCAGTTTGCGCTGCGCTGGAATGAGCGCGAGCCGGTGACGATGAGCGCATTTGTCCCATACCTGCGTGCGGTCGCGGGTAGCCTGGCCAGTGCGCCTGGGCCGAACTCGATACGTGGTATGCGTGAAATTGAAAAATCGCTGATCAACAAAAAATACTCCTCTGCGTCGAAAAACCTGATCTTCATCGCCAACGGCAATTGCCTATTGTTTGAGCGACTCTGGCGCGCGTGACATGTCGTCGAGCTCGAATATGACTTGCGTGGCGGGCACGGCACGTCAGGCACGAAAGTCCTAACCGTCTGAATGGTAATGATTATTCCGCGGCCCGGGGTATGGGTTGGCGAAAATCCTGGCGGCCGCCAGGGAAAAATTCATGCCAAGTGTTGACTCGGTAAAAAGAGCTTTGCTATAGTCTCGCTTCTCGATTGACGCAGTTGTGTTGCGACAGGCGCGGGGTGGAGCAGTCTGGCAGCTCGTCGGGCTCATAACCCGAAGGTCGTAGGTTCAAATCCTGCCCCCGCAACCATTTCCAACACGCAATCAATCGAACCGATCTTTAACAATTTACAGCCGATAGGTGTGGGTGTTGTGGTGGCAGTTGGGCCTGGTTCGCTGGGTCTGGCAGCTAGCATAAATGCTCACACTTGAATGAAGCGTCGTTATTGATTTGGCGACGTGAGTTTGAGTTGAGCGATTGAAGTATTGAAGTAATGCAGTGATTGAACTGAAGAGTTTGATCC
>JBAPWR010000145.1:0-1736 GCA_049283775.1 Thiobacillus sp. | reverse complement strand
GCCGTTCGCCGCTGTTCGACAAGCTGATGGAAGGTTACGGCTTCACCAAGGAGCACGGTGAGCCGCGTTCGCATGCCTTCATGCTGGTTGACCAATGGGTGGTCGACCGCGGCTTCGGTGGACGTTTCCAGTTCAAGGACTGGACCTACAACACCAAGGCCGAAGCGGCAGCCAACAGCGCCTGGGACGTGATCGTCGACAAGGAACCGTCGACCTCGGACCAGAAGAAATTCATGCGCCAGACCGTGACCGCGGTCAACCCGGTGTGCATGAACTGCAAGACGCAGGATCACATCCTGGATTGGGCCTACAAGGGCGACAAGCATCCTGCCGCCAAATGGGACCGCACCTCCAAGCCGGTTGAGTTTGCCCGTGCCATGAAGCACCCGCTCAACTGCTTCATGTGCCATGACCCCCACTCCACCGGTCCGCGCGTCGTGCGTGACGCCCTGATCGAGGCTGTCGTGGATCGCAACGAGGGCACGTATCCGATGAATGCGGAGAAGAGCAAGAAGACGACCATGACCAAGGTTACCTTCGATCGTGACGGCAAGCCTTTCCGTGCCATCGGTCTGCTCAACAAGGCTGATTCCAACCTGATGTGTGCCCAGTGCCATGTGGAGTACAACTGCGGTGGCGGCTTCGACTGCGCCAATCCCGCCAACCCCGGGCAAGCCTTGACGTCCGCCGATGGCGCCAAAAAGGTCGGCATGGCCGACCCGCGCACCAACCTGTTCACCTGGGTCAATGTGTTTGGCTACAAGGACAAGATGGTGGGGCAGTTCAACTTCAAGGACTTCCAGCACGCCAGCACCGGCGCCTTGCTGCCGAAGATCCAGCACCCGGAAATGGAAACCTACTGGGGCTCCAAGCACGAGAAGGCGGGCGTGCAGTGCAAGGATTGTCACATGGGCAAGGCCAAGAACGCCCAGGGCAAGACCTACACCAACCACCAGCAGAAGTCGCCCAAGTCGATGCTCAAGGAGACCTGCCTCAGGTGCCACACCGACTGGACCGAGCATGACGCCAAGTACAACATGGAGGCCATCCAGAACTACACTCGCGGCAAGATGGCCAAGGCCGAATTCTGGATCGCCAACCTGATCGATACGATCATGAAGGCGAAGGAGGTCGGGGTCTCCAAGGAGGTCTTGAACAAGGCCTATGACTATCAGTACGACGCCAACCTGTACTGGGAGTGGTGGACCGCCGAGAACTCCGACGGCTTCCATAACCCGGACGATGCACGCGAGTCGCTGACCAAGTCGATCGATGCATCGCAGGAGGGTATCGCCATGCTCAGGAAGGCGATGGCCGAAATGAGGTCGGGTTCCGCGCCGGCTGCTGCAGCACCGGCGGCAGAGAAGAAGTACTGATCGGCAGCTAAAAGCCAATCCAGAACTGTTTCTCCAGAGTCACAGGGGAATCGGCAAAAGCCGTATTCCCCTGTTTTTTTGGCTCACTGAACGCTTGGGCAATGTCTGCCGGAACGGGTTTTTCCGGCATTTGTAAGTGTCAAACCGTGTGGTTTCGGATAAGCTTCGCGGTGCTGTTTCAACCTCTCTATCGATGACGCAAAGTATTCTTTCTGCCCAGGGCCTTGCCTGCGAACGCGGCGAGCGACTGCTGTTCAAGAACCTGGGATTCGAGTTGGCGGAAGGCGAGGCCTTGCTGGTTCGGGGTGGCAATGGCCACGGCAAAACCAGTCTGCTGCGCATACTCTGCGGCCTTTCAAG
>JBAPWR010000144.1:0-1927 GCA_049283775.1 Thiobacillus sp. | reverse complement strand
GCGTGATCCTGATCGATTCCGGCGCCAGCCGTCTCGGTGCCGACAAGCTCGCCGCCGCCATCGCCGAGGTGACTGACAAGCCTGTGCGCTGGGTCGTCAACACCGGCAGCCAGGACCACCGCTGGCTCGGCAACGATTATTTCGCCGGCAAGGGTGCCGAGATCATCGCGCTCGCCCGCACCGCCGCCACCCAGGCCGAATATGCCGAGCAGCACATGCAGGGAATGAAACGCTTTCTCGGCGAACGCATGCAGGGGACCAGGCCGCTGCCTGCGAGCAAGACCCTCAGCGGCGATTCGGCGACGCTGCAACTCGGCGGCGAGACGCTCGAGCTGACCTATACCGACGCGCACTTCCCGGGCGACGCCTGGGTGTGGCTGCCGAAGCGCGGGGTCATGTTCAGCGGCGATCTGATTTACGTCGACCGCATCCTCGGGGTGTTGCCGTGGTCGAGCGTCGCCAACGGCCACAAGGCGTTCAAGGCGCTTGCCGCGCTGCAGCCCGCGCGCATCGTCCCCGGCCACGGCCGGGTCTGCGACCTGGCGCAGGCGCAGCGCGAAACCGGCGACTACTACGACTTCCTCGCCGACAAGGTGGGTGCCGCGGCGAAGGAGATGGAGCCGCTGACGGCGACGCTCGATCGCTATCAGGACATGCCCCAGTTCAGACATTTGTACAACTACGAAGACCTGCACCGTGCCAACATGAGCCGCGCCTTCACCGAGTTCGAGTCGCAGTAATGTTCGATGTGATGGACCGCACCGACCGTCTGGTCTTCGCGTTGACTGGCGGATGGGTGAGCGGGCACACGATCAAGCATCTGGTCGCCGCGCTTGCGGTGCTGGCGATGGCGCGTCATCTGCGGCGTCGCCATGGGTTGTGAGGCCGGTATCGCCATGCGTTGTGAGGCCAGCCAAGCTTGAGGGGTGAATGAATAAAGGGCTTGGCCTCGGCCAAACCCCTTATATGGATGGTGCCGGCGATCGGAATCGAACTGACGACCTTCGCATTACGAATGCGCTGCTCTACCAACTGAGCTACGCCGGCAAAAAAACAGCGCGAATTATAGCGGAATCTCCGCAGCCGTTTACAGTGCGGCCTGCAGCCGTGCCAGCACCTTGTCGCGGCCGATCAGCTCCAGCGTGGCGTCGATCGCAGGGGTCTGCGCCTCGCCGGTCACCAGCACCCGCACCGGCATCGCCAGCTTGGGCATCTTCAGACCGTGGGCGGCGAGGGTTTCCTTCAGTGCGGCGCTGATGGCGCCGCGTTCCCATGTCGCCGATTCGAGCCGGGCGACCAGGTCGGCCAGCGCCGGCAGCACGTCGGCGGTGACGTGCTGCGCCAGCAACTCGGGCGTCGGGTGCAGGGTACGGTAGAACAGCGTGGCAACGTCGGCGAGTTCCTCGATGGTGCGGGCGCGTTCCTTGACCAGCGCGCACACCGCGGCGAGATCGGGGCCGTCGTCGGGATCGGCTTCGTTGCGCAGCAGGAAGGGGCGGGTGAGTTCAGCCAGGCGCGCGTTGTCGGCTGCCTTGATGTAGTGCTGGTTCACCCAGCAGAGCTTCTCGGTGTTGAACTGCGCGGCCGACGGCGTGATGTGGTCGAGATCGAACCATTCGACGAACTGCTCGCGGCTGAACAGTTCGGCGTCGCCGTGCGACCAGCCGAGGCGCGCCAGGTAATTGATCACCGCTTCCGGCAGGTAGCCGTCGTCGGCGTACTGCATCACCGACACCGCGCCGTGGCGCTTCGACAGCTTGGTGCCGTCGTCGCCGAGGATCATCGACAGGTGCGCGTACTGCGGCACCGTCGCGCCCAGGGCCCGGAGGATGTTGATCTGGCGCGGCGTGTTGTTGACATGGTCGTCACCGCGGATGACGTGGCTGATCTGCATGTCCCAGTCGTCGATCACCACGCAGAAGTTGTA
>JBAPWR010000143.1:0-2125 GCA_049283775.1 Thiobacillus sp. | reverse complement strand
TCCAGGCCATGCATCGCGTCTGCCTCGAAGCGGAGAAGGAGTCCGACTCGGGAACCCGTCTCGATCACAGCTTCCTGCGCGCCGACGAGGCCATCGCCATGTCCGCGGTGTTCACATCGGTGCATCTGAACATCAAGGCGATCGCCGCGCTGACCGAATCCGGCAACACCTGTTTGTGGATGAGCCGCCTGTCGACCCGGGTACCGATCTACGCCTTGACACCGCAGGTCGAAACCCGTAGAAAAGTCACTCTTTTCCGCGGCGTCTACCCGATCAACCTGAAGACCGCCACCAAGGATCGCGACCTCTTGCTGGCCGAAGCCGAGGAGGAATTGCGGCGGCGCGGTGCAGTGCGCGAGGGTGATCTGATCCTGCTGACCGTCGGCGAGCCCATCGGTCAGTCGGGCGGCACCAACACCATGAAGATCGTCCGTGTGAGCGGCCCCAAAAAGACCTGAATCTTTTTTTAATCGTTATTTTCTCTTACTGGAGGTTTTAAATGGCCCTGATTTCCCTTCGTCAACTGCTCGATCATGCCGCCGAGAACGGCTATGGTCTGCCCGCATTCAACGTCAACAACATGGAACAGGTCCAGGCCATCATGCAGGCCGCGGCTGCCGTCGATTCCCCGGTGATCCTGCAAGGTTCCGCCGGCGCGCGTTCCTATGCCGGCGAACCCTTCCTGCGCCACCTGATCCTGGCGGCGATCGAAATGTATCCGCAGATCCCCGTCTGCATGCACCAGGACCATGGCGCCTCGCCGAGCATCTGTTTCCGCTCCATCCAGTCCGGTTTCTCTTCGGTGATGATGGACGGATCGCTGGGCACCGACGGCAAGACGCCCTCCACCTACGAATACAACGTCGCCACCACCGCCAAGGTGTCCGAGCTGGCGCACGCCTGCGGCGTGTCCGTGGAAGGTGAACTGGGCTGCCTCGGCTCGCTCGAAACCGGCATGGCCGGTGAGGAAGACGGCCACGGCGCCGAAGGCGCGCTGGATCACAGCCAGTTGCTGACCGACCCCGACGAGGCCGCCGATTTCGTCACCAAGACCAAGGTCGACGCGCTGGCGATCGCCATCGGTACCTCCCACGGCGCCTACAAGTTCACCCAGAAGCCCACTGGCAAGGTGTTGCGCATCGACCGCGTCAAGGAAATCCACGCCCGCATCCCCAACGTGCACCTGGTGATGCATGGTTCGTCTTCCGTGCCGGAAGACTGGCTCGCCATCATCAACAGCTACGGCGGTGACATGGGCCAGACCTATGGTGTGCCGGTCAGCGAAATCGTCGAAGGCATCAAGAACGGCGTGCGCAAGGTCAACATCGACACCGACCTGCGCATGGCTTCGACCGGCGCCATCCGCAAGCATCTGGCGGAGAACAAGTCGAACTTCGACCCGCGCAAATTCCTCAAGTAAGCGACCAAGGGCATGAGCGACATCTGCAAGGCCCGCTACGAAGCCTTCGGTTCCGCCGGCATGGCCAGCAAGATCACCAAGGTCTTCAACCTGGAAGAAATGCAGAAGCGCTACGACAAGGGCGAACTCGATCCCAAGGTCAACTGATCGGGTTGCCTCTTCAAAAAGGGACGCTGCGGCGTCCCTTTTTTTTGGTACAACCCCTTCGGGCACCGTAGACAGGACCGCCCTGAATTAATATAATTATTTCGTTATATTCTTATCCCTTTAGTGGAGAATCATGATGAAAAAGTTTGCTGCCCTGATCGCCTTGGCCTTGCCGCTTTACGCGGTTCCCGTACACGCCAGCCTGGAACTCGCCACCAAGAGCAAATGCACGGCTTGCCACCAGGTGGACAAGAAGGTGCTGGGTCCGTCCTTCAAAGAGATCGCCGCCAAGTACAAGGGCCAGAAAAGCGCCGAAGCCATGCTGGCTGACAGCATGCTGAAGGGCTCCAAAGGCAAATGGGGCGGCAAGGTGCCGATGCCGGCGCAGAAGATTACGCCGGCGGATGCGCAGAAACTGTCGAAATGGATCCTGTCGCTGTAAGCAACTGAGCAGTGCGGCGGCAACGCCGTTCGTTCAGCCCGGCACTTCGAACATCAGCCGAGCATCGCCTTCAAAGCGGCCAGCCGGTTGCTGCCGCTGGCCTTGGCGTCTGCATC
>JBAPWR010000142.1:0-1612 GCA_049283775.1 Thiobacillus sp. | reverse complement strand
GGCGAGCCGCTGCTGTCCGCCAAGGACCAGGCTGCGCTGCCGCTGGCCGAATGCGAGGTGTTCGCTTGAGGATCCTGCTCACCGGCGTCAGCGGCCAGGTGGGGTGGGAACTGCAGCGCACGCTGGCGCCGCTCGGCGAAGTGATCGCAGCGGACCGCGGCCTTCTCGATCTGGCCGACACGCCCGGCATCCGCAGCCGGGTGGAGGCGATCGCCCCCGACCTGATCGTCAACCCGGCCGCCTACACCGCCGTCGACAAGGCCGAGTCCGAGCCTGAACTGGCGCACGCCATCAATGCGGCCGCGCCGGGCGAACTGGCTGCCTGCGGGATTCCGCTGGTGCATTTTTCCACCGACTACGTGTTCGACGGGAAGAAGCCCGGCGCCTACGCGGAAGACGACGCGCCCAGTCCGCTCGGTGTCTATGGCGCCACCAAACTGGCGGGCGAGCAGGCGGTGCAGCGTGCCGGGATCCCGCACCTGGTGCTGCGCACCAGCTGGGTCTACGGCCGGCGCGGGCGCAATTTCCTGCTGACCATGCAGCGCCTGGCGCGCGAGCGTGAATCGCTTGCCGTGGTCGACGACCAGTTCGGCGCACCGACCTGGTCGCGCCTGATCGCCGAAGGGACGGCACTGGTGATCGCGCGCTGGCTGAACCACCCCAATCAAAGCGCAAGCTCCGGGGTCTATCATCTCAGCTGCGGCGGCCGCACCAGTTGGCATGGCTTCACCGCAGCGATCCTGGCGCACATGGCCGCCGACGGCGACGAGAAGCTCGCGCGCCTGGATGCCATCCCGACCTCCGGCTACCCGACGCCGGCGGCACGCCCGGCCAACTCGCAGCTCGATAGCGGCAAGCTCGCCGCCGCCTTCGGCGTCAGGCTGCCTGACTGGCAATTTGCGCTGGCCCTGTGCCTGGAACGGAATTTGCCTCCATCGACGACATGACTCATTCAGCAGAGCACACGACATGACCTCTATCCATCCCGTGATTCTCTCCGGTGGCTCCGGCACTCGCCTGTGGCCCTTGTCCCGCGCGGCCTTGCCCAAGCAATTGCTGCCACTGGCGAGCGAGCGCAGCCTGCTGCAGGACACTGTCAGCCGATTGGCAGACATGCCGGAAATCCTTGCACCGATGATGGTATGCAACGTCGAGCACCGCTTCATGATCGCCGAGCAGATGCGCCAGATCGGCGCCAGCCCGCGTGCCATCGTGCTCGAGCCGGTAGGGCGCAACACCGCACCGGCGATCGCCGTCGCCGCGCTGATGCTGTCGCGCGCCGACCCCGACGCGCTGATGCTGGTGCTGCCGGCCGACCATCTGATCAGCGATGTCGAGGCCTTCCACCACGCCATCCGCCTGGCAGCCGATGCCGCGCAGCGCGGTCACCTGGTCACATTCGGCATCGTCGCCGCAACACCGGAGACCGGCTACGGCTACATCCATAAGGGCGTGCCGCTGGCGGACAGCGGCCACGCCTTCGCGGTCGAGGCCTTCGTCGAAAAGCCCGACCTCGCCACGGCGCAGCGATACGTCGATTCCGGCGAGTATTTCTGGAACAGCGGCATGTTCCTGTTCCGCGCCAGGGATTTTCTCGACGAACTGCAGGCCC
>JBAPWR010000141.1:0-1700 GCA_049283775.1 Thiobacillus sp. | reverse complement strand
GTAATAAGGCGATTTCGAGGGGATCTGGCCTGCCGCCAGGGTGCCGAGCTGGTCGATCAACACCCGCACACTGATCTCGTGCGAACGGCGCTTCAGCAGATCGGCGATGCGCAGCGCATAGTCGTCGCTGTCGAAAATATAGAGCCGGATCTCGACCGATTCGCGCGCATCCTGAATGGCCTGGACCAGCGACACGAAAAAGGCCTCGCCATCGATAAGCGGCTTCATGCTGCCGCGATATTGCTCGGCGCCGACGAGTGTGTCGAGGTGCTGCTCCCATTTCGCCAGATCCATTCCCGCGCCGGTGGCGAGCGGCGGCGGGGCCCCGTTCGCCGCCGCCGTGCCGTGCGGCAGCAGGACAATGCCGGAATGCGCGGCAAGCCACAGCAGCCGGTTCGTCATGGTGACCGGATGACCGAGCGCGGTGAACACATGGCTGCGAAACGCCAGGGAATCGATCAGCCGCAGCGAATAACCCAGCTTGCGACCGGGCGGCAGCGGACTGGGCGGCTGGGCGATGAACACCGACTGACTGCGGCTGAAGTCGAACAGCACAAAGGCTTCGCCGAGTTCGTCTTCGCCCACCACGAACAGAACCGGACCGGACGCCGTGCCCTCGCGCGACAATTCAGCTTTGAGATATTCGTTGGCGCGGGATGCGAAGGCTTCCTCGCTGATGCGCCGTCCGATCCGCAGCGCCGCCGGCTTGCTTTCCAGCCGATAACTGTGCAGCTTGCCCGCGGCATCGCGCTGCAACACGATATCGCGCCCCTGCACCGCCACCAGCGTGCCCGTTGCCGGATCGTCAGGGGCCATCTCCTCCAGAAGCGTGCCGACCAGCGCCGTCCAGCGCGCATTGTCGAAGAGCGTGACGGGCTGCCAGTCGCGCTGCAACGCGTCCGGACTGGCAGGAGTATCCGTCGCCAGGTCGATGACGGCGGTGCGGTAGTTGTGCTGGTTCGGGCTGAGGTCGTTCACCGTCCAGGCCGCCATGAGAAAGGCTTTTTCCTGGCCCATGCTGTACTGCAACACCAGTTGCCCGTCCCGATAGAAGGCGCCATCGGGCTCGAGGCCCAGCAGCGACTCCGCATCGCCCGATGCAGCGGGATCGGGATGGGTGGCGCAACCGCCCAGGCAAAAGGCAAGCACGATGAGCAGGTATCCCCAGATCGGCATTGCATGGCGAGTCCAGTCAGCGTGACGCATGAATTCATCATCCATGAGCACGTTCGCGCCAGCAACCCTTATCAAATCGCACCTGAAATGATGTGGCGTATCGGTTAAAACGTTTTCAGCGCTGGCCGGCATCGTGACTATCATTGCGATTCGTGAATTCCTAAGATCCGCTCCGGTTGTCCCGTGGCGCTGATCATGATGCCGACGCCCGATACGCCTATCTTCGCGCCCTTGTACCTTGACGACGCCCTGCTGGTGGTCGACAAGCCCAGCGGCCTGCTGGCGGTGCCGGGGCGCGGTCCCGACAAGCAGGACTGCCTGAGTGCGCGGGTGCAGGCCCGCTATCCCGATGCCCTGATCGTGCATCGCCTCGACATGGCCACCTCGGGACTGATGGTGATGGCGCGCGGCCCGGCGGCGCAGCGTCAACTCAGCCAAGCGTTCGCTGCACGCGAGGTAACAAAGCGCTACATTGCAGTCGTCGCTGGCCGGCTGGAAGCGCCGCTGGAAGCGTGGGGCGTCAT
>JBAPWR010000140.1:0-3040 GCA_049283775.1 Thiobacillus sp. | reverse complement strand
CGGTGGCGGTGCTTTCGCTATCCTGCTTGATTTCTTCCTGCATGTCGGCTCCCAAATTGTTCTCGCGAAGACTTGGGGGCCAAAGCCTGGTTTTCAATAGGGGATGGCGGATTTTTTCAGCGAATGCACCCGCAGAGGCCGTGTCCAGGCCGTTTTTGATTTGCCCCGCGCGGGGCCTTCCGGTATGATTGCGCGGCTTCGGAGAGGTGGATGAGTGGTTTAAGTCGCACGCCTGGAAAGCGTGTTTAGGGTAATACCCTAACGCGGGTTCGAATCCCGCCCTCTCCGCCAAGTTTCATCTGCGCGCATCAGCGCACCAATTCAACGACGCAGTCCATCGCTGGCTGCGTCGTTCAACAACTCCACAACCAACACTATCAGCCGTCAGCAGGTTCGCGCGGCGGCAGCACCACTTCGCGTGACGGCGAAATGGTCGAGATGGCGTGCTTGAAAATCATCTGTGCCGCCTGGTCCTGGCCCTTCAGCAGAACCACGAACTGATCGAAGGATTCGATCCGCCCCATCAGCTTGATGCCGTTGACGAGAAACACCGAGACAGGGATGCGTTCCTTGCGCAGGGTGTTCAGAAAGATGTCCTGCAAGTGGTTGTATTCTTTTGCCATGATGACTCCCTTCAGGTGGTTGGGGGGCGGAGCGGACGCCCGTCTTATTCGATTTTTGCGCCGGCTCGAACGGCGGTCACCGCTTCGCGAACGCGCTTCTGCTGCAACTGCTTGAGGATCTCGCCGCGCACGGCCTCGAGGGGCGGGATTTCTGCCTTGCGGGTATCGTCCAGACGGATGATGTGCCAGCCGAACTGGGTTTTCACCGGCGTCTTGGTGTACTGACCTTTCTTCAGGGCGGTCAGCGCCTCGGCGAATTCCTTGACGAAATTGTTGGGGTCGGCCCAGTCCAGATCGCCGCCATTCTTTGCCGAGCCGGGGTCCTGTGAATGCTTCTTCGCCAGGTCCTCGAATTTCGCCTTCTTGCCCAACTCGGCGATCAGCTTCTTCGCTTCAGCCTCGGTCTTGACCAGGATATGGCGGGCACGATATTCCATCTCGTTGGCTGCACCAGCCTTGGCTTCGTCGTACATGGCCTGGACCTCGGCATCGCTGATGGGATGCGATTTGAGGTAGTCATTCAGATAGGCCTTGACCAGTTGGTCCTTGCGGCGGATGTCCATCAAGGCGGTCAGGCGCGGGTCCTTGTCGAGTCCCTTGTCGATCGCCGCGCGCGACAGCAGTTCGAGATCTATCAAGGCATTGCGGACGCGAGCATCGAGCTGTGGGCCATCAGGCTGGCCCTGAGCGCGTATTTCCTCCTTGAGCAGCTCGCCATAGAGGGCGGGGATTTCCCTGCCGTTGATGACCGCAAGCGGTTTGTCGGCAGCGGCAGCACTGGCTGCGGGCGCGTTCGGCGCAGTGGCGGTTTGAGCCTGCGCCAAGGGGGCAAAGGCCATCAGGATCAGGGCAGGCAGGAAGGCAACGCGCATTGTAATAATTCCTTTCAGAGTTCTTCGGGGGTCAAGGCAGTGATGGACAGGGCGTGGATTTCGCGCTGCATGAGTTCGCCCATGGCTTCGTAAACCAGCCGGTGACGGGCGAGGGTGGAAAGATTGCGGAACTTCGGCGACACCAGCGTCAGGCGGAAATGTCCGCCGCCGGAAGCTGCGCCCGCGTGTCCCTTGTGCTGGGCGCTTTCATCATCGAGCACGATGCTTTCGGGCTCCAGCGCGGCAAGGCGTTGGCGGATAAGCGCGGCAGTGCTCATGCGGGCAGAACCTTCTTGAACGGCTTGACACTGACCGACGCGTAGACGCCTGCAGTGACATAAGGGTCGGCATCGGCCCAGGACTGGGCGTCGGCAAGGGTAGCGAATTCTGCGACGATGAGGCTGCCGGTAAAACCTGCAGGCCCCGGATCGTTGCCGTCGATGGCCGGGAAGGGACCCGCCAGCAACAACCGGCCCTGCTGCTGCAGGGCTTGCAGGCGCTCAAGGTGAGCGGGGCGGGCGGCGAGGCGCTTGTCGAGGCTGTCGGGCACATCCTGACCGACCAGGGCATACAACATTATTGGTTTTCTTCCTTATCCATATATTTGGCCAGCATCAGGCTCTGACCGATCACGAACACCAGCATCAACCCCAGACTGCCGAACAGCTTGAAGTTGACCCAGGCATCGGTGGAGAAGTTGAAGGCGACAATCAGGTTTGCAAGCCCCATGAATGAAAAAAATCCGCCCCAACTCTGGTTCAGTCGACTCCAGGCGATGTCGGGAAGTTCCATCTGGGCCGACATCAGGCTGCGGATGACGTTGCGGCCGAAGGCGGCGGCGCCGAAGATGATCGCGGCAAAGATCCAGTACAGCACGGTCGGCTTCCATTTGATGAAGTTCTCGTCGTGCAGCCACAGGGTGGCGCCGCCGAACAGCACGATGATGGCGAGGCTGACCCAGAGCATGGTTTCGACCTTGTGGCCGCGCAGCTTGACCCAGCTGATCTGGCCGAAGCTGGCGACGATGGCCACCAGGGTGGCGAAGTAGATGCCAGGCTTTTCGCCGGCGCCGGCCGGCTGCGGCAACCCGAGGCCGGCCATGAATTCGCGCGTGGCATCGGCGTTGGCATCGCCCACTTTGTAGGCGACGAAGAAGACGATGACGGGAAACAGGTCGAACAGCAGTTTTTTCATTATTAGCTGAGGGCGAACTGCACCCGGCAATTCATGTTCCGCTTATTTTGCTATGATTCCGCTTCCTCACCAAGCGCTTTCCCGGCGCGCAGCTGTTTGATGCTCAATATCGATCTGCATTGCCATTCCAGTGTTTCCGACGGTGTTCTCAGCCCACGCGAAGTGGTCGAACGTGCAATCAGCAATGGCGTCGATGTACTTGCGCTGACCGATCATGATGATGTTGCCGGACTGGCAGAAGCCCGGGCTGCAGCCGAGCCCGCCGGACTGAGCTTCATTCCCGGGGTGGAAATCTCGGTCAGCTGGGGCGGGCAGACAGTGCATATCGTTGGCCTGCGCATCGATCCAGCC
>JBAPWR010000139.1:0-4383 GCA_049283775.1 Thiobacillus sp. | reverse complement strand
ATGATGAGCTTGCGCGACGACTCGGGGTTCTCGGCCGGGGTGATGCCCGCCGCCGCCAGCAGCGGCAGGGTCTCTTCGAAAATGCGGCCCTTGGACAGGGCGATGGTAATGCTCATGTTCAGTGTATCCGTCTGACCCGCGCACCCAATTGCGAGAGTTTGTCCTCGATGCGTTCGTAGCCGCGGTCGAGATGATAGATGCGTTCGATGGTGGTTTCGCCCTGGGCGACGAGGCCCGCCAGCACCAGGCAGGCCGAGGCCCGCAGGTCAGTGGCCATGACAGTGGCGCCGTCCAGGCGCGGCACCCCGCGCACCAGCGCGGTATAGCCGGTGACTTCGATGTTGGCGCCGAGGCGGCGCAACTCCTGGACGTGCATGAAGCGGTTTTCGAAGATGGTCTCGGTGACGCTGGCCGCGCCCTCGGCGATGCAGTTCAGCGCCATGAACTGTGCCTGCATGTCGGTGGGAAACGCCGGATGCGGCGCGGTGCGCACGTCGACGGCTTGCAGCTTGCCGTCGGACTCGACCTCGACCCAGTCGCTGCCCGTCTCGATGCTGGCACCGGCATCGCGCAGCTTGGCGATCACCGCGTCGAGCGTGTCAGGCTGGGCATGGGTTGCGCGCACTCGGCCACCCGCCATCGCGGCGGCGACCAGAAAGGTGCCGGTCTCGATGCGGTCGGCCATCACCGAATAGTCGGCGCCGTGGAGTTTTTCTACCCCTTGGATGGTGATGATGTCGGTGCCGGCGCCTTCGATGCTGGCGCCCATGGCGACCAGGCAGCGCGCCAGGTCGACGACTTCGGGTTCGCGCGCGGCGTTCTCCAGCACCGTGGTGCCTTCGGCCAGGGTCGCCGCCATCATCAGGTTCTCGGTGCCGGTGACGGTCACCACGTCCATGACGATGCGCGCGCCCTGCAGGCGCTTGCAGCGTGCATGGATATAGCCGTGCTCGATGCTGATGTCGGCGCCCATCGCCTGCAGGCCCTTGATGTGCAGGTCGACCGGGCGCGAGCCGATGGCGCAACCGCCCGGCAGCGAGACTCTTGCCTCGCCGAAACGCGCCAGGGTCGGCCCCAGCACCAGGATGGCCGCACGCATGGTCTTCACCATCTCGTAGGGCGCCTCCTTGTTCGGGATGTCCTTGCCGTACAGACTGACGTGATTGGCGTCACCCGGCGTGATGCGCACGCCCATGTGGGCGAGCAGAGCCAGCATGGTGCTGATGTCCTTGAGATGCGGGACGTTGCCGAGCTTGAGGGGATCGGCCGTCAGCAGGCTGGCGGTCAGGATCGGCAGCGCAGCATTCTTGGCCCCGGAAATGCGGACCTCACCGGCGAGCGGGTTGCCGCCGTGAATCAGCAGAGCATCCATTCAGCGTGCAGCCCAGTCTTCGGGCGTATAGGTTTTCATCGACAGGGCGTGGATCTCGGCGTGCATGCGGGTGCCGAGCGCGTCGTAGACCAGGCGGTGCTGCTGCACCATGTTCTTGCCGCGAAACTCGGGGCTGACGATGACGGCCTGAAAATGCTGGCCGTCGCCATCGAGCTCGATGTGGTCGCACGGCAGCTTCTCGGTGATCCAGCCTTTGATGTCTTCAGGGGTGACCATTAAATCAATGCCTCAATTTGTAGCCGCTACGCAGCAAGACAAGGGTGAGCGCGGATATTGCCACAAAGCACAGGGTCGCGACCAGCAGGCCCAGCCAGGGATCGGTGTCAGCATGGCCGACGAAGGCGTAGCGAAAGCCGTCGATCAGATAGAACACCGGGTTGGCATGGGACACCGCCTGCCAGAAAGCCGGCAACGAGTGGATCGAATAGAACACCCCTGACAGGAAGGTCAGCGGCAGGATGAGGAAATTCTGGAATGCCGCCAGCTGGTCGTATTTCTCGGCCCAGATGCCGGCGACGATGCCGAGCGCACCGAGGATGCCGCAGGCCAGCAACGCGAACGCCAGCATCCACCCCAGGTGCGGCACGCTCCACGGAGCGAACCACAGTGTCACCCCCCACACTCCGAGGCCGACCACCAGCCCGCGCAGGATCGCAGCACCGAGATAGGCGAGAAAGAACTCCAGATAGGACAGCGGCGGCAGCAGCACGAACACGATGTTGCCAGTCATCTTCGACTGGATAAGGCTCGACGAGCTGTTGGAAAAAGCGTTCTGCAGCATGCTCATCATCACCAGACCCGGCACCAGGAACTGCGTGTAGCTCACGCCCGGAAAGACCTCGACGTGCGCCTCCAGTACGTGGGAGAAGATCAGCAGGTAGAGCAGCGCGGTCACCACCGGGGCGACGACGGTCTGCACCACCACCTTCCAGAAGCGCAGCAGTTCCTTGTAGAAAAGGGCCGGGAATCCGCTCATGAACGTTTCATGATGTCGGTGAAGACATCCTCCAGGTCGGGTTCCTGCAACTGCATTTCCGTCACTTTCAACCCGGCTTCGCGCAGCGCGGCGAGCAGGGTTTCCAGTTCGGCATAGTCACTGAAGCTGACACGCCAGCTGTCGTCATTGCCAGCCTGCATGCGCATGGCCCATGCCTCAGGCGGTTCGCCGCCGGCGAGGCGCAACGAGACGCAGTGCTCGTTGGTCAGGCGCAGCAGGTTGCGCGTCGCGTCCAGCGCCACCACTCGCCCCGCCTTGAGCATGGCGATGCGCTTGCACAGCGTCTCGGCCTCTTCCAGATAATGCGTGGTCAAGAGGATGGTGTGGCCTTCGCGGTTGAGCCGCGCGATGAATTCCCACAGCGACCGGCGCAGGTCGACGTCGACCCCGGCGGTCGGCTCGTCGAGCACGATTACCGGCGGCTTGTGCACCAGAGCCTGCGCCACCAGCAGGCGGCGCTTCATCCCGCCGGACAGGCTCTGGGTACCCTTTTCGGCGTGGCGGGCGAGATCGAGGTGGTGCATGACCTCGTCGATCCAGGCGTCGTTGTGCCTGAGGCCGAAATAGCCGGACTGGATGCGCAGGGTTTCGCGCACGTTGAAGAAAGGATCGTAGACCAGCTCCTGCGGCACCACGCCTAGCGCCCGCCGCGCCTGGCGATAATCGCGCAGCACGTCGTGTCCCATGATTTCGGCATGGCCGGAATCGGCGCGCGTCAGTCCGGCGAGGATGGAAATCAGCGTGGTCTTGCCGGCACCGTTGGGTCCGAGCAGACCGAAGAACTCGCCCTGCTGGATGTCGAGCGAAACGTCGTCGAGGGCCTGCAGATTGCCGAAGCGCTTGTGCAGCCCAACGGCCCGAATGGCCGGGATCATGCCGGCAGGAGTTCGGCCACTCCGTACAGCTCGGCCAGGGTCATGATGTTGGCCGGCAAACCGGCCAGGCGCAATTCATGCCCTGCCGCACGCGACTGGCGCAGGCTGCTGAAAATCAGGGCGAGCGCGGCGGAATCGACCTGCTCGACCGCCGACAGGTCGAGGGTGCCGATACCGCGCTCGAGGTGAGGCTTGAGCTGGACCAGCAGGCCCGCAGCATTGTCCACCGTCAGCGCGCCCTGCAGGCGACACTGGCGATCGTCGCACGCAATCATGAACCGGAGCGGGCCGCCGGCTTGGCGGAAGCGGGCTGGGAAGCACCCTTGGCCGATTGGGCCGAGAGCGTCTTGATCAGGCCGTCGATGCCCGACTGGCGGATGGTGTTGGCGAAGGTGGCGCGATAGTTGGTGACCAGGCTGACATTGTCGATGGTCACGTCATAGACCTTCCAGCCGAAAGCGGTCTTGTACATGCTGTAGTCGATGGAGATCGGCTGGCCTCCGGGCTGACGGATTTCCGATCTCACCACGACTTCGGTGTCTTCCGGTTTCATGCTGAAGTTCTTGAATTCGACGCTCTGGCCGCCGAATTCGGTCAGCGAAGTGGCATAGGTACGGACCAGCAGGTTGCGGAACTCGGCCACCAGCACCTGCTTCTGCTGGGCGGATGCCTTGGGCCAGTGACGTCCCATCGCCAGTTGGGTCATGCGGTTGAAATCGAAGTTGGGCAGCACCTTGGCTTCGACCAGTTCATAGATCTTGCTGAGGTCGCCCCTCTGGATGTCCTTGTCGGCCTTGAGCACCGCCAGTACTTCCTGGCTGGTGCTGCGGGCCAGGACATCGGGCGGGACATCGGCGGCAGACGCCGGCAGGTTCACGCCCAGTGAAAGGCAGAGAGTGAGGAGAAAAGCGCGCAACATAGGAAATCCAGATCAGGTTTTAAACAGGGTAGAGGCCGGCGAACTACTTGAGTTCACCCGTCATGCGTGCGAGTTGCGCCACATTCATGTTGTAGTCGTTGATGGTGCGCAGGTATTCCGCCTGGATCAGGGCATAGTTCCTGACCGCCTCGGCCAGCTTGTCGGCAGTTTCGAACCCGGCGGAAAAATCCGCCAGCGC